>NZ_KQ959764.1:109655-140177 GCF_001552965.1 Corynebacterium sp. DNF00584
TCAAGGCGCCATAAACCCAAAGCTGGACAGAAAAAGCCCGCCACGAGGGCGGGCTTGGAGGTGACACGGTTTAGTCGTCGTCGGTGGACAGCGCTGCGACGAAGGCTTCCTGCGGAACGGAGACCGAACCGAGGGACTTCATGCGCTTCTTACCGGCCTTCTGCTTCTCGAGCAGCTTGCGCTTACGCGAGATATCGCCGCCGTAGCACTTGGCCAGAACATCCTTGCGCATCGCGCGGATATTCTCGCGCGCGATGACCTTGGAGCCGATGGAGGCCTGGACCGGCACCTCGAACTGCTGGCGTGGGATGAGCTCCTTGAGCTTCTTCGTCATCTTGTTGCCGTACCACTGCGCAGAGTCGCGGTGGACGATGGCGGAGAAGGCGTCGACAGGGTCGCCGTTGAGGAGGATATCGACCTTGACGAGGTCCGCGAGCTGCTCGCCAGCGTCCTCGTAGTTGAGGGAGGCGTAGCCCTTGGTACGGGACTTGAGCTGGTCGAAGAAGTCGAAGATGATTTCACCCAGCGGCATGGTGTAGCGCAGCTCGACGCGGTCCTCAGACAGGTAGTCCATGCCGCCCATCTGGCCGCGCTTGGACTGGCACAGCTCCATGGTCGGGCCCACGAAGTCCGCTGGCACGATGATGGTGGTCTTCACTACCGGCTCGTAGACCTCGCGGAGCTTACCTTCCGGCCAGTCTGACGGGTTGTGGATGATCTGCTCGGCGCCATCCTCGCCAACCACGCGGTAGGTCACTGACGGCGCGGTGGAGATGAGGTCCAGGTCGAACTCGCGCTCCAGGCGGTCACGGGTGATTTCCATGTGAAGCAGACCCAGGAAGCCGCAACGGAAACCAAAGCCAAGGGCGACGGAGGTTTCGGGCTCATAGGTCAAGGAGGCATCGTTAAGCTGCAGCTTCTCCAGCGCGTCGCGCAGGTCCGGGAAATCGGCCTGGGAGATGGGGAACAAGCCGGAGTAGACCATCGGCTTAGGATCGGCGTAGCCCTCGAGAGGTTCCTCGGCGCCGCCGGAGGCCCAGGTGACGGTATCGCCGACCTTGGTCTCGCGGACGTCCTTTACGCCGGTGATGAGGTAGCCAACCTCGCCGGGGCCGAGGCCCTCGCACTTTTGCATGGTCGGCGAGACGATGCCCACCTCGAGCAGCTCGTGGTTGGCGCCCGTGGACATCATGGTGACCTTCTGGCGCGGCTTGAGCGTGCCGTCGACCATACGGATGTAGGTGACGACGCCGCGGTAGGTGTCGTAGATGGAGTCGAAGATCATGGCGCGCGCGGGGGCGTCCGGACCGAAATCGGAGGTCGGAGCGGGAACGAGCTCGGCGACCTTGTCAAGCAATGCGTCAACACCCTCGCCCGTCTTGCCCGAGACGCGCAGAACATCCTCTGGCTCGCAGCCAATGATGTTGGCGATCTCCAGGGAGTACTTCTCGGGGTCAGCCGCAGGGAGGTCAATCTTGTTGAGGACCGGGATGATTTCCAGGTCGTTTTCCATCGCCAGGTAGAGGTTCGCGAGGGTTTGAGCCTCGATGCCTTGGGCGGCATCGACAAGCAAAATGGCGCCCTCACACGCCTCGAGGGCGCGGGAGACCTCGTAGGTAAAGTCCACGTGGCCGGGGGTATCGATCATTTGCATGACGATCTCTTGCCCCTCGAAGGGACCCGAACGGGGGATCCAGGGAAGGCGCACGTTCTGCGCCTTGATGGTGATGCCGCGCTCGCGCTCAATATCCATGTTGTCCAGGTACTGGTCGCGCATGTCGCGCTCCTCTACGACCTGGGACAGCTGCAGGATGCGGTCAGCCAGCGTCGACTTGCCGTGGTCGATGTGGGCGATAATGCAGAAGTTTCGGATTCGGGCTGGATCCGTAAACGTAGTGGCCGCAAAGTTTTTAGACATGGGTTTAGAATAGTCGACATGACGAGCGCGAACCCAACCGGATGGACGCGAATTAAAAGGGCATTGTCCATTCGCGAGGCCCACCCCTTGGACACCGGTCTGCGCCGCATTAATGACCGCATTGGCCTGCACGGACGCCGCGCGACCATCCGCAAGGCCGCGAAGATTCGGATTGAGAAGACCGAATCCCGCGCGCGTTCCATCTTCTTTGCCCCCGATATGGACGGCCAGGCTGACTCCGGTGAGGTCGTGTGGGTGTGGACGCCGACGACTCCCCCGCAAGAACGCGCGGTCCTCGTCGTAGGCAGGACGCGCGCAACCATTCTGGGGCTTCTCATCTCCCCCAACCCGGACCACTCCACGGACGACTGTTGGCTGCCCATCGGCTCGGGCGAGTGGGACGAGCAAGGCCGTCAATGCTGGATTCGCCTCGACCGGGTCCTGGAGATCGCGGAGGAGCAAGTCCGCCGCCAAGGCACGCTCTTCCCGGAGCGCCGCTTCGAGCGGATTGCCAACCGGCTCAGGTCCCGTTACCACTGGGGATAGGTTCTCTGCTAAGCTACTCAGGTTGCTTCCACGCACCGTGGCGCGCGAGTCGGGACGAGCAGGACCTTGGGTTCGCCCTTCGAACACTCGCGCCGAGAGAAATCGGGACATGTCCGTGCGGGGTAAGTCGCTAACAGTAATCATTTCGATTCCCAAGAGGTAATTTCAATGGCAAACATCAAGTCCAAGAAGAAGCGCATCATCACCAACGAGAAGGCTCGCCAGCGCAACAAGGCAGTCCGCTCCGCCGTCCGCACCGAGATCCGCAAGTTCCGCACTCTCGTCGAGGCTGGCGACAAGGCTGGTGCCGAGAAGCAGCTCCGCGTTGCTTCCCGCGCTCTGGACAAGTCCGTCTCCAAGGGCGTGTTCCACCGCAACAACGCCGCGAACAAGAAGTCGGGTATGGCCAACGCCTTCAACAAGATGGCGTAACTAAAAAGTAAAGGCGGCTCAGGCCGCCTTTCTTTTTGCCTATAGAGTCGAACATACATTCGTCCAGTATATTTTTCTCCATGACGTCCTCCCTCAAGCCGCTCCTCAAGTGGGTCGGCGGCAAGCGCCAGTTGCTGCCCGCCATCCGCGCGGTCGTGCCGGAGTTTGAGCGCTACCGCGAGCCCTTCCTCGGCGGCGGCGCCGTGCTCTTTAGCCTCGCGCCACAGCAGGCCATCGCGGGGGATCTCAACAGCGAGCTCATCACCGTCTACACGGTCGTGCGCGACCACGTCGACGAGCTCATTGCGCTGTTGAAGACCTACCCCAACAACGAGGACTACTTCTACGAGCTGCGCGGCCTCGACCGCTCCTCAAGCTTTGCCGAGCTTTCGAGTGTCTCCCGCGCCGCCCGCACCATCTACCTCAACAAGACGTGCTACAACGGGCTCTATCGCGTCAACAACGCCGGGCAGTTCAACGCGCCGTTCGGTCGCTATAAGAACCCGGCCATCTGCGACGATAAGACCCTGCAGGCGGTCTCGCGCTACCTCCGCGGCAATGACGTGACGCTCCTCCACGGCGACTACCACGCAGTTTTGAAGGGCGCAGGCGAGGGCGACTTCGTCTATCTCGATCCGCCCTACGATCCGGTCACCCCCACGAGCAATTTCACGGGGTACCAGTCGGGCGGGTTTAGCCACGCGGACCAAATCGCGCTGAAGCTCGCGTGCGACGAACTCGACTACAACGGCGCAAAGTTCCTGCTCTCTAACTCGGCTACGCCCTTTATTGCGGAGCTCTACGCTGACTACACGGTGGAGACCGTCGGCGCGAACCGCGCCATCAATTCCGTCGCCTCGAAACGCGGCAAGGTCGACGAGGTCCTCGTACGTAACTTTTGAACCACTTTTCTTCTACAGTGTGAGGTACCGCACTCACCTGACACGAAGGAGAAAGACCCATGTACACCATCGGGGATTATCTGCTTGACCGTCTGTCCAGCGTCGGAGTAACCGAGCTCTTTGGCGTCCCAGGCGATTTCAACCTCAAGTTTTTGGATCACGTCGTCGATCACGCCACGGTCCGCTGGGTTGGCAATTCTAACGAACTCAATGCCGGCTACGCGGCAGACGGCTACGCCCGTCTCCGTGGGATCGGCGCGTTCCTCACCACGTTTGGCGTGGGCGAGCTCTCCGCCACGAATGCGCTCGCCGGTTCCTTCGCCGAGCACGTGCCCGTCATCCACATCGTCGGTGCCCCGCGCAAGGAGCTCCAGGCCTCCCGCGCCAAGATCCATCACACGCTGGGCGACGGGGACATCGGCAAGTTCTACCGCATCGACCGCGAGATTTCCTGCATCGCGGAGGACCTCAACGCCATAACTGCCCGTGCGCAGATCGATAACCTCATCGTCCAAGTCCTCTTCCAGCGCAAGCCCGGCGTCATTCACCTCGCCGCAGACGTCGCGGAGACTCCCACCGAGCCGCCCACCGGTCCCCTGCCCCTTATCGAACAGCACGACTCAGAGGCCGCCGCCCGCGACTTCGAGCGCGACCTGCGCGCCTTCCTGCCCGGCCGCACGCTTGCCGTGCTTGCCGATGTCCTCGTGCACCGCTTCGGCGCTCAAGACCGGCTCGCAGATTTCCTCGAGAAGACCAAAGTCCCCGTCGCCACGCTGAGCTGGGGCAAGACCGTCGTCAACGAGGAGGAGACCAACTTCGCAGGCATCTACGCCGGCGCGGCTTCCTATGAGTCTTGCCGCCACACCATCGAAGATGCCACCGCGCTCGTGACCCTTGGCGTGGACTTCACCGACAACATCACGGCGGGCTTCACCACCAAGATCGAGCAGTCCCACCAGATCGACGTCCGCCGCGACACGGCGTTCATCGGCAAGAATGCCTACACCCCGCTGAGCATGCACCGCGCCATCGATATCCTCGAGAAAGTCATCACGGACCTGAAACCCGAGTACATGCCCACCGGCGCGCCCGAGGCCGAGGCCGTCGCAGACTCTGCACAACTTACCCAGTCCCAGCTCTGGTGCGCACTGTCCGAGGCGCTCACCCCTGGCAACCTCGTCCTCGCCGAGCAGGGCACCTCCTTCTTCGGACTGGCCGCCCACCACTTCCCCAGCGACACGGTCTTTATCGGCCAGCCCATGTGGGGTTCCATCGGCTACACGCTGCCCGCCACCCTGGGGGCCGCACTCGCCGAGCCGCGCCGGCGGCCCGTCTTGCTCATCGGCGACGGCTCCGCGCAGCTCACCATCCAGGAAATCGGCCAGCTCATCCGCGAGCGCATCCCCGCCGTCATCCTGCTCGTCAATAACGATGGCTACTCCGTTGAGCGCGCCATCCATGGCGAGGACCAGTACTACAACGACATCCCCGCGTGGAATTGGTCGAAGGCCCTCGATTTCTTCGGCGCAGGCGACTTCGGCCTCACACTCAAGGCGGAAACGCTCGACGAGCTGGGTGCCGCCTTCGAGAAGACGAAGGCCCACCCCGGCCTCGTCTTCCTCGAGGTGCGCACGGGCAAGAAGGACTATCCCAAGCAGCTCGTGCGCGTCGCGGAGGCACTGGCCGCGAAATAGCTAAACCAGTGCAGTCACTCCACGCACGACCAGCACCGCGCCGGCCGCGAGGAAGAAGAGACCGGCGCCCAAGTCGATAAAGGGTGTTGCCACGAGCATCTTGCGGCGCACCGCCCGCGTGGACACCACGAAGCTCAGCACCAAGAAGAGTGCGAGCGAGCTCCACGCCAGCCCCAGGATCAGGGCGACGGATGTGCCCACGCTCGGATGCGCCGGCAACAGCGGTGCAACCAGCGCGGCGAGGAACAACACGATCTTCGGATTCGACAGATTCGTGGTGAGCCCCTGCACGAACGTGTGGCGCACCGTGCCCAGCGCGGCGGCGGCCTCCGCCAGACCCACTGGCGGCGAGGTGCGGTTCTCCCAGCCCGAGCGGACCAAACCCTGGCCCATCCAGAGGAGCCAGCCGCCGCCCACGATCTGCACGGCGTCGAGAATCTCCGGGAACGCCGTGAGCAGCGCCGCCGCACCCAGCACCGTGAGCGAGACCCACATGAGTACGCCCACTTGGATGCCGAAGGCCGCGGCCACCGCATGGCGACGCGAGCGCGTCGCCGTGCGCAGAATGAGGATGATGTCCGGGCCCGGCGACAGCGCGCCGAGCAGGTTGGCGACGATAACGGTGAGGTACGCGCTCAGGCTCACTGGGCGAAACGCTCCACGAGGTCGTCTCGACCGAACATGCGCGCCGTATCCACTGCCGTGGGCTGGCCCGCCAACGGGTCCGCGCCGTGCTCAACGAGCAGGTCAATAATCGCTTCTTCCTTCTTAAAGATGACGCCCGCCAGCGGCGACTGCCCGCGATCGTTCAGCAGATTCGGGTTCGCACCCGCCTCGAGCAGCGCGCGGGTGAGCTCCAGCTGTCCGTTGTAGGACGCGAGCATGAGGAAGGACTGGCCGTCCTGATTGACCAAGTCGACGTTGACGCCCTGCTTCACGTACTCGATAAGCGTAGGGTCGCCGTGGCGCGCCATATCAAAAAGCTTGGAGGCGAATTCTTCCACTGATTCTTCTGTGTTGTTTTCCACGGAGAATCAGTCTAGCCCGCCAGCTCCGCAATCCTGCGGACGGCCGCCTCCACCTCGTAGGCGGGATCGCCGCCCTGGCCCACTGTCGTCGCGGCGAGTTCTTCCACGATGATGACGGCCTTTGAGATGTTATCCCCGCTCCAGCCGCGCGCGACACGCATGCTGTTCTTCACCACGAAGGGATTGAGCCCCGTCTGCTTCGCCAACGTGAACTGGTCGCCGCGCTGGTCATAGAGCCGCGCAAGCGCCGTCACTTTGGAAGACAGCGCAAATGCAATGAGAATCGGCTCCGCGCCCAGCTGCAGCGCGCGGCGGCACGTCGCCACCGCCGTGCCCACCTGGCCGGCGACCGCCGCGTCCGCAATGTCCCAGTTCGCGACCTCCGCGATGCCCGAATAGTAATCGCGCACCGCCTCCAGCGTCACGTTGCCGTCCGTATCCGCGACGAGCTGCGAAGCCGCCGAAGCCAGCTTGCGCAAGTCCGAGCCCACGCCGTCGAGCACCGCTTTGATGACGTCCGGGGTAGGACGCACACCCAGCGACTGGAATTCCCGCGTGAGCCACGGCGCCAGGTCGCTCGTGTAAAGCTCATAGGCCTCGTGGACCTCCGCGATCTTGGCGAGCTTCTTCGCGAACTCCGGGATCTTCTTCTTCGCCGACTTCTTGGCGAGGTGGTACATGACGATGATGGTCATGCCGGGCGCGAGCTGCGTGCATTCGTTGAGAATGATCTTCTGCAGCTCCGCGCCGATCTTCTCCACGTCCGTGATGATGATGGTCCGCTCGTCCGCGAACAGCGAGGGGCTCGTAGCCTCGAGCAATTCGCTCACGGTAATCTCGCTCGCCTTGAAGGTCTTCTTTTCTCCATGCTGGATGGACAGGCGGGCGCGCTCGGCAAGGAATTCATCGTCGCCGATGACGAGGTGAACGGGAGATGGCATACCGGCCATTCTAGCGGCGGTGAGGGTACTCGACGGGAATCCCGTCCTTCGTCACGGACGGATAGTCGTGCGCCGGCCCCTTCTCGAGCACGACGATCTTCTCCGCCGCAGGGTGCGCGGGGATATCTTCGTCCGTCGGCACCGTGAGCACGGTGCGCGAATCTACCGATGCCGCCACCAACACCACCGCGACAATCCCCACCGTCGCACGGGGCCTCCAGGCAAGCCCGGCCACGATCCAGCCATAGACGAGCACTACGGTCGCTGGCGCCGCGGCGACGGTGGTCAGCGGCAGCCCATCAAGGGTGACGGCCACCGTATGAATCCACCACGCGAACGGCTCCACCAGGTTGAGAACAGGCCCCGGCAGCGCGACGCTCGCTAGTCCCAGGACCGTAAGCGGCGGCGCCGCCGGCGCGACGAGCACGTTGGCCAGCACCGAGACGAGCGAGACGCGCCCCGTCATCGCCGCAACCAACGGCAGCGTCGCGATATCCGCCGCCATCGCGACGGCCAGCGCCCGCGTCACGACGTCCGGCAGCCGCAGTGGGGCGAGCATTCGGTAGAGCGCCGGGAACAGCGCGATGAGCCCAGCAGTCGCGGCCATGGACAGTGCGAATCCAAAGTTCGTCGCGAGGTCTGGCCGGTAGAGCAACAAGAAGATCCCGCCTAAACACAGCGCGTGCGCTGGCTGCATGCGCGCCGAGTTCGCCACGGCGGCCAAGCCGACGAGACCGGTCACACTCGCGCGAAGCACGGACGGCTCCGGGCCCACCAACCCTACGAAGAACGCCATCGCCGAAAGCGCGAGCCCCACCTGCAACTTAGGACCGGCGCCGAGCAGCCGCGCCGCGACAAAGACCGTCGTCGTCACAATCGAGATATTGGACCCGCTCACCGCACTCAGATGTGACAACCCGGTGTCCGCATAGAGCTCGCTGTGCGACTGCAGCTCGGTGTCCCCCAGGACCATCGCCGGAATGAGATTCTGCCCCGCCGCCCCCGTATGTGCCGCGACCTTCGCGCGGAAATGTTCTTTCACCGCCCCCGCGAACGCCCACCAGCCCTCGGGCGGCGCATGCGCCGTGATGACGCCGTGCTCAACGACGACGCGCGTGCCATCCGGAAATCGCTCGTCGGTAAAGAGGGCGTCCACCGCGCCGGGCCGTGCGACCTCGAGGACTTTCCCGGAGGAGACGACCGTGCCCACATACGACTCGGGTGCGGGCACGTCGCGCAGCACCGCCGCGAGGCCAGCCGTCGCCATGAGGACGACCTGGCCGCGGCTCCAGCGCCACGCAAGCGGCGCCGCGAGCAGAACCCACGGGCCCCAGAGGAGGACTGCCCACACCATCGCGAAGGCGGGGAGCAGCCGCAGCTCCCTCACAGCGACACCTGCTTCGAGATTTGCGCGAACTTCGCGGGGCCGATGCCGCTGACCTCTTCAAGCTGCGCAATATCGCTAAATCCCCCAATGGACTCCCGATAATCCACGATGGCCTGCGCCGTCACCTCGCCGACGCCTTGCAGCGTCATGAGCTGCTCCACCGTCGCGGAATTCACATGAATGGTGCCGTCATCTGACTGCGCGACCGGCTCGCCCGCCGGTCGCACGTGGATCTGCTGGCCGTCCTCGAGGCGCTGCGCGTGATTCAAATCCGTGAGGTTCGCGCCCTCCCGCGGCCGCGCATGCTCCAGCGCATCGGCCACGCGCGCGCCGGGCGTGAGCGTCACCAGCCCTGGATTGTCGACCTCGCCGACCACAGAGACCACGAAATCCCCCGCCGTTTCAGACGGATGCGGCGCCACGAGTGGTACCGGCTGGGGCTCCCGCTGGTTCCACAGCAGGACCCCCGCGATGAGCACGAGGCCCGCCACGACGGCGGGGATGAGAGGCACGCGAAGGCGCGGGCGCGGATACTCGACGTTGAGCAGCTCTTCTTCCCCCGTCGGCGCCAGCAAGTCAGCCAGCCTCCCCGCGCCCGAACGCTGCGACGCATTCTGGCCCATGCGGCCCAGAATAAACTACTTCTGCGGAGGCTTCCACCCGAACGTCGTCTTATGCGCAGGCTTCGGGTCCGGCCCCTGCTCACAGCTAAAGACCACGGACACGCCCAGCGCGCCGGGGCCCGTGTGGACCGCCATGACGTCGCCTAGCGGCATGACCATAAACGTCGAGTCCGCTGGCAGCATCTGCTCAAGCAGCCCGCGCAGCGTCTCCGCCGCGGCCTCCGCCTCGTTGTGCTGGATGGCCACGAAGCACGGCTCACCCTGCGCGCGTTCCTGGATGAGCTCCGTGAGCTTGGTAAAGGCCTTGGTCTGCGTGCGCGTCTTGCCCACGAGCTCCAGCTTGCCGTTCTGGATCGCGAGAATGGGCTTCGTGGCCAGCAGCGCCGTGGACAGCACCATCGTGGCCGTGGAGATGCGCCCAGACTTGCGCAGCTCCTCCGTGGAGTGGACGTAGACCCACGTGCGCCCGCGGTCGAGCGTGTTCTGGGCCGCGTCGTAGCAGTCGTCGAGGCTCGCGCCGTCTTGCGCTAGGCGCGCCGCGGCCATCGCCGCAGCTCCCAGCACCATGCCTGCGGTCCCCGAGTCGATGACGCGCACGGTATCTGGGAAGACGCCCGAAGCCGTCACGGCCGCGGACCACGTGGAGGACAGCTCGCGCGACAGGTGCAAAGCCACTACCCCATCGTCGTGGGCGCGCTCCATCTGGCGGCCAAACGCCGCGGCGAGCTCCAACGCCGAGAGCCCCGAGGTCGAGGTCTCCGTTTGTCCGTCCTTGGCTTCGGACTCCATGACGTGGAGGTCGAGCACCGTGATATCGAGTTCCTCGCAGATGTCTGCCGGCAGACCCGCGGAGGAGTCAGTGACTACGCGTACGGCCACTAGATATCCGCCCCGCCGTCGCCGGATACGCGCGCGCCCATGTTCCAGCCGTCGAAGTACCACGTCGCCTCAGCGACGTTGGTCTCCGTAAAGCAGGCTGGTGCCAGCGGCGTCTCCGGATTAAACCGCGGCCGCGCGGTGAGCTGCGACCAGTGCGTATTCTTCAGGCCTGAGAGCATGCCAAACTGCGCGACCTCAAGCCCCAGCAACTGGCAGGTGAGCGCCGAGATCGCGCCGCCGTGCGCCACGATGAGCACGGCATGGTCGTTCCACTCGGGGTAGGACTCCATGAGCTCGTCGATGACGGGACGTGCACGGCGCGCGACGTCGACACGGGACTCGCCGCCAGGCGGTGCCCACGTGGGATCGTGGCGCCATATGGCGCGCGCACCGGGAAACTCCTCATCGATGTCTACAGAACGCCGGCCTTGCCAGTCGCCTAAGTTGGTCTCGCGCAAGCGGGCATCGGAAAGCACCGGCACGCCCAAGGCCTCGCCGATGACGCGCGCGGTCTCTGCGGCCCGGCGCAAGTCCGAAGCCAGGATGCGGGTGATGCCTTTGTCTGCGAGCAGACGTGCCGCCGCCTCGGCCTGCGTGTAGCCCAGCTCGGACAGTTCGGTGTCCAAGTGGCCTTGCATGCGCCCAGTGGCGTTATAGGTGGTCTGACCGTGGCGGATCAGAATGAGGCGGCGGGACATGATGGCTTAGTACTCTTCCTCGTCTTCCGGCGCGGGGCCGGCAAGCGGGATGTCCTCGATATCGGAGACTTCGCGGGTGTTAACCTCGTTGCTCCACTCGCCGGGACGCTCGGGCGTTTCAATGCCCTCGATGTCGATGAGCGGGCAGTCGTGGTAGAGACGGTCCAAGCCATAGTAGTCGCGCTCGCCCTCGCGCTGGACGTGGACCACGATGTGGCCGTAGTCGAGCAGCACCCAGCGGTTTTCGCGGTTACCCTCGCGGCGCTTGGGCTCAAAGCCTGCGGCGGTGAGTTCGTCTTCAACTTCCTCGACGATGGCGGCGACCTGGCGCTCCGTCTCCGCAGACGCGATGACAAAGACCTCGGTGATGGCAAGAACGTCAGAGACGTCAATGGCGGCGATGTTCTCGCCAAGCTTTTCATCCGCGGCCTTCGCAGCGATCTCCGCCATGCGGCGGGCGGTGTCCGTAATAGACAATTGTGTTCCTCTAATGGTCGTGAATTGGTTATTTCTAGTTTCCCACGGCCTGGCCATTTTTCCTAGTTCAGCACTAGTTAAGGCCCAGCACGCGGTTCTGGTTGGGAAGGTAGAGATGGTTCTTGGCCATATACTGCACGACCCCGTCCGGCACGAGGTACCACACCGGCTGGCCGGCCTTCGCGCGCGTGCGGCAATCCGTGGAGGAAATCGCCATGGCGGGGATATCAATGAGCGTAATTGTGGCGTCCGCCGGCAGCATGTCTTTCGTGAGCTCATAGCCCGGACGGGTCACGCCCACGAAGTGCGCGAGCTCAAGCATGAGCTCCCAGTCATGCCACGAGGTAATGGAGGCCAAGGCGTCCGCGCCCGTGATGAAGTAGAGCTCGGCACCCGGGAAGAGCTTGCCGATGTCCCGAAGCGTATCGAGCGTGTAGGTCTCGCCCTCCCTATCGATGTCCACGCGGGAGACGCGGAAGCGCGGGTTGGACGCCGTCGCAATGGTCGTCATGATGTAGCGGTGCTCCGCGTCCGTGACGCCGGTCTTTTGCCACGGCTGGCCGGTGGGCACGAAGATGACCTGCTCGAGATCGAAACGGTGAGCGACCTCGCTGGCCGCGACGAGGTGGCCATTGTGGATGGGATCAAAAGTGCCACCCATGATGCCAATGCGCTGTGCAGTCATGGATGGCATTGTAACCGCTGGGGGTAGCCGCCTAACGCGCCTGGTCGATCCAACGGCCGACGGCGTCTGCCACCTGGTTATCCCACTGGGACCACCACTGGAAGTAGCGGCCGTGGTTGCCGCCGTTGCCGCGCGAGGCCATGAGCGTGCCCACGGAGGTATCACACACGCCGTCCTGCGGCAGGCAGTAGTTGATGCGGTTCGGCGTGCCGGCCGCGGTCACCGTGTTGAGCGGGGTCCAACCCAGCGGGCCGCCCTCAGTGGCGGTGTTGCCCACCGTGGTGGGGTCGCCCTTGCGCGTCATGGGGTTGCCCATGTAGACCGCGCCGGCGAGCTGACCGCGAGCGGCGAGCTCCTTCTCGTGCTCGGCGAGGACCATCGCGCCCTGGGAGAAGCCCGTGAGGATGTACTTCGGGCGGCAGCCGGAGGCGCGCTCGTAGCCGTTGATGGCGTTCATAACACCCTTGCGGCCAGTCTGCACGGAGTAGTTGAACTGGTTGGCCGCGGAAATCGCTGTGTTCAACACCGGGGAGGCGTACTGCGCAAGGATGGCGATGACGTCTCCAATGCCCTGCGGCAGTCCCACATCCGGCACCGTGTAGGCCGGGTACGTCGCCGGGTAGTCCTGCGGCGTAAGCCCCAGGACGTAGACCGAATTCATGACAGACGCGCCGCCGTGCGTGGCCTGGTAGCGCGACTCCACCGTGCGCAACATGGCGCGGATGGTCTCGCCCTCCCAGCCGTTGGAAGCGTACGGCGCGCCAGCAGAGTACCACGTGGGGTAAATCTGGCTGTTTTGTCCGGAGCCGCGGGCCGCAACCACAACGACGGCCGGGCATACGTCTGCCTTCGCTTCCGGTACGTTGAGGGTCGCCGGAGCGGCAATGAGGGCGAGAGCAGCGGCTGCCGATGCCGCCAGAGAGCCAAACTTGGCTGAAATGTGTTTAAACACGGCGTGAAAACCTTCCCAGTATTTTCTTATTCGCTAGGACACCCTACTGGTTTGGAACTCTATGTGCACGTTGGACTTCCTGTGAATTTTTCACCCATCCGGCCAGCCTGTCAGCAAAGTACGCATCTGTGACGCGTGGGGTTTCAAAGTAACTAGCGTGCACTTCCATTTTGGTCTGCAGCGCGTCCACCGCGTTCGGCACCGTCGGTCGGCAGATAACGTCCCCGCCCAGACAGTAGTTCACCGACTTCGGCGAATGCCACGGCACCGGATTGCCCATGTACATCGCCCCCTTGACGCGGTCTCCCAGCTTCTGCTCCAGCGCCGTGCCGATGACGGCGCCCTGCGAGAAGCCGACCACGATATAGTCAGGATGGCACCCTGTCGCGGCCTCCCGGGCATGCAAGAAGCCCGGCGCGTTCCGCGCACCCCGCACCACCGAGTCAATCGCACCCACCGTCGTGCCATACGCAAGCTCCGGCAGCGGATGCTCCTCGAGCACGCTGCTCAGCCGCTCCGTGGTCTGGCTCGACGTAAGCCGCTCGCCGTCCTTGGCGAGCGGCGGCAGGTTCATCGCCGCCGGGTACGTGTGCTCGTCGAGCCCCAGCACCTCCGCGTCGTCGAAGAGTCCCGGGTGGCGCTCCTCCGCCAAGTGCAGCAGGCCCGCGATATTCGGCCCCTCGTAGCCGTTGGACATCCGCTCGCCATAGCGCGCGGGTCCCAGGAAATCCCCGTGCTCCGGGTCCTGGTCCGAGCCGCGCGCCGCGACAATGGTCACCGCAGGGCACACCTCGCTTGCCGATGCCCCCGGCACCGCTGCCGCTGCCGCGGCGGCGGAGAGCACGGATACTACCACCGCACAGCGCACGCGTTTCATCTACGGCCTCGTCTGTCCGGATCCCTGCAGGATCCACTTTGTCGAGGTGAGCTCCGGCAGCGCCATGGGCCCACGCGCGTGCAGCTTCTGCGTGGAAATACCAATCTCCGCGCCCATGCCGTAGACCTCGCCGTCCGTGAACGCCGTCGACGCGTTGAGCATAACCGCCGCCGCGTCGACCTCGTTGGCAAACTTCATGAGGACATCGGCGTCCTGCGCAGCGATGGCCTCCGTGTGGCCTGTCGAGAACCGCGCGATATGGGCAATCGCGCCATCGACGCCCTCGACGACCGCGGCGCAGATATCCAGCGACAGCGACTCGTTCGCCCACTCTTCCTCGGTCGCCTCGAGCGCATTCTTCACTCCGAAGCCCTCAAGCTCCGCCACGCGCCCGTGAATGGTCACGCCCGCATCTTGCAGCGCCGCGATGACGCGCAGCTTCTCCGCGTCCGGCAGCGCCGCGTCGAGGAGCACCGTCTCCGTGGAATTACACACGGACGGCCGGCGCGTCTTGCCATTGATGACCATCGCAATCGCCTTGTCCACATCCGCGCTCTTATCGACGTAGAAGTGGCAATTACCCGTGCCCGTCTCGATGGCCGGGACCGTCGCGTTCTCCACCACCGCGTTGATCAGCCGCGCCGAGCCGCGCGGGATGACCACATCGACAAGCCCACGCGCCGTGATGAGGTCGTGGACCGAGTCATGCGATTCGCACGGCAGCAGCTGCACTGCCTCGCGTGGAAGGTCGAAGTGCTCAAGGGTGTCCTGGAGGATCTCCACGAGCTGCTCGTTGGAGTTGCGTGCGGACTTAGATCCGCGCAGCAGCGGCACGTTGCCAGACTTGAGCGCAAGGCCAAAGGCATCCACCGTGACGTTCGGGCGGGCCTCGTAGACCATGCCCATGACGCCGAGCGGCACGCGCACCTGCTTCATCTGGATGCCGTTGTCCATGGTGTGGCCCCGCAGTACCTCCCCTACTGGGTCCTGCAGGGCGGCGACCTGGCGCAGGCCGCCGGCGATACCTTCGACGCGCGTGGCGTCAAGCGAGAGCCTGTCGATTAAAGAATCATTCATCCCGGCCGCGCGGCCAGCGGCGACGTCGCGCTCATTGGCCTCGAGGATCTCAGGGGTGCGGGCCACCAGGTTTTCAGCGGCGCGCAGAAGAATCTCATTCTTGCGCGGGGTAGAAAGCTGCGCGAACCGCGGCGCAACTTTCTTCGCCTGACGTGCCAGGTTTAGTACTTGGTCTCGTTCTTCATCGCGAGTGAGTTGGCTCATGAGGCTCAAGCTTACTGAAGTTAGCCTCGACAGGACAGACCATGGGCACGCCTTCGTCATCGATGACTCGAGCGCGGATGCCATAGACCTCACCCAACAGCTCGGTGTTCAGCACCTCTGCGGGCGTTCCATGGGCATGCACGCGGCCGCCGTGGAGAACCACGAGCTCATCGCAATAGCGCGCGGCCAGGTTGAGATCATGGATAGCTACCAACGCCACCGCCCCGCGGGAGACCTCCTTGCGCAAGGTATCCAGCAGATGCACCTGGTGGCGCAGGTCGAGCGCGGAGGTCGGCTCATCCAACAGCATCAGATCCGGCTCGCGGGCCAGCATCTGCGCCACGGCAACGAGCTGGCGCTGGCCGCCCGAGAGCTGGTGGACGTAGCGGTGCGCGAGATGCACGATGCCGAGCTTTTCGAGCGCCTCAACCGCCGATTCCAAGGCGTTGGCCGAGCCGCGCTTAGCGGAGATGACCACCGATTCAAAGGCGGTCAGGGAGGCGCTGGTCAAAAGGTCCTGCGGCACGTAGCCCACGGTGGCATCACCGGTATCGCACGTACCCGAAGTTAGTTTTTGGATGCCAGCGATGGTTTTGACCAAGGTGGACTTGCCCGCGGCATTCGGACCGATAAGGCCGACGATGGTGCCGGGGCCTGGTTCTGGGAGGTCAACGCCCTTTAGAACCTCCCGTTTACCAAAGTTCACGCATGCTTGTTCTACTTTCAGCACTTGATCCTCCTCTTGGTGAAGATGAGCAGCACGAAGAAAGGAACGCCAACAAGAGCGGTGATGATGCCGATGGGCACGGCAACGCCGGGGATGATGGTGATGGATACCGCGTGGGCACCCGCCAGCAGCATCGCGCCCGCTGCCATGGAGGCCGGAGCGAAGAAACGCTGATCCTCGCCCACCAGAAGGCGCGCCACATGTGGGCCAACCAAGCCGATGAAGCCAATGATTCCGGCGAAAGCAACGGCACTTGCGGCCAGCAAGGATGCCACCACGAGGGTGGAAACGCGCAGCCGCTGCACGTTGATGCCCAGCGCTGCCGCGCGCTCATCGCCCAGGCGCAGCGCCGTGAGCTTCCACGCGTTGAAGACGGTGAAGGGCACAGCGATGAGCAAGGTGGCGGCGATGATCAGGTTGGACACCCAGTTCGCGCGCTGCAGTGAGCCCATGGTCCAAAAGACGATCTGCTGCAGGGCCTCAGTCGAGGCGCTGTATTGCATCAGCGAAAGCAGCGCCTGGAAGAGGAATACCAGGGCGATGCCAAGCAGAATCATTGACTCCGCACTAGCGCCGCGCCACACCGCCGCACCTGCGACGATGGCCACAGCCACGAGAGCCGACAGCCAAGCGACGGCCGCGAGATTGAACTGCGGATTTCCCAGCACGGTCCAGCCCAACACGATGGAGGCCGCGCCACCGAAAGCCGCGGCGGCGGAAATACCCAAGGTGAAAGGCTCGGCCAAAGGGTTATCCAGAATGGTCTGCATGTGCGCGCCGGATAGCGCCAATGCGGCGCCGATGAGCACGGCCATAACCGACGCCGGTAGACGCAGGTTCCACAGGACCGTGCGGGTGGTTTCATCCACCTGGCCCGGTAAGAAAATGCCACGCAACATCTCCATCGGGGAAAGGTGAATCGGGCCGACCACCGTGGCGACAACGAAGGCCACGAAGGCCGCCAGCACCAGTCCACCGATGGTGAGTACCTTGCGTAAGTTATTGCTTCGGTACTCGGCGATTACCTGGTTGGTTTCGGTTTTCTGGTCAGTCTGCGAACGATCAGAAGAGGTCAAAAGTGCCATTTTCTAGTGCTTGTGTGCGTCTTTGGTGGTGAAGAAAACGCCGCTGTAGTCGATGGGCAGCCACTTGTCGTGGAAGTCAGCGAAGTCTTTTTCTGGGTCTAAGTCCTTGAAGGTTTCTGGGTGCATCCACACGGCAAACTGCTCCAGGGCGAAGACGTTGAAAGGCGAATCGTAGAACTGGTGGTAGACAGCATGGAAGTTGCCTTCCTTTGGGGCCTCAAGCTGATCAAAGCCCGGGGTCTTGAGCAGGCCTTCGAGGGTCTCCTGCGCCTTTTCTTCCTTGGCCGCGTAACCCATCTCCACGTGCGGCAGGACCTCCGGCTTTTCCGGGTTCTTGGCCCATGCGCCGCCGGTGGCGATGATGTGCTCTGGCTGCTCAGCAAGCACCTTTTCTGCGGTAAGGTCTCCAGACTCGGTGTCCAGCAGGCTATCGCCCAGGTTCTCACCGCCGGCGGCATTAACCAGGTCACCTAGGTTAGAGTCCTTGACCGTGGAGCAGCAATCCTTCAGGCCCGCTGCGCGCCAGACCAGGGTGCGCGGCTTGTTGCCTGCCTTTTCCGCGCGGGATTTGATGTCATCTACCTTGCCGGTATAGAACTTGTTGAACTCTGCGGCCTTGTCCTCCTGGCCGAGGAGCTGGCCGAATACCTCCATGGACTTCGGGGTGTTTTCCAATGGCTTCTGGCGGAAGTCGGTGAAGACGTATTTCAGGCCGGCCTGATCCATCTTGTCTAGGAAGCCGGTCTTTTCCGCACCCTTCTTGTGGTCGAGGGTCATGACCACGACGTCCGGCTTTTGCGCGAGCAGGTTTTCGACGGTTACGTCGCCCTTGGCGATGTTGCCGATAGTCGGCAGATCCTTGTACGCCGCATTGGTTTCGGCGAACTTGGACTCGAAGCTGGGTGCAGCCTCATGCAAGTCCTTGCCGAGTGCAACGACGTGCTCGAGCGGATCCTCGCGGTTGAGGATCGAGGTAGCAAACACGCCGCGGCCCTCGCCCAGAACGATACGCTCAGGCTGCTTGTCGAAGGTGACCTCGCGGCCGGCGACGTCAGTGATGGCCAAAGCAGTGTCCCCCGCGGCGCCGGTAGAGCCGGTGGACGCGGAGGTGTCTTCGCTGTTGCTGCACGCGCTCAACGCAGTCGCGGATGCGAGCATGGCCAGGGTGGCTGCCGCAATGCGGACGGAGTACTTGGGCACGTTGAAATGGGTCATGAAAGAGAATCCTTTGCTCACAGTCAATCCATAGATAAGTTACCTAAGGCTTAGCTAATTGGAATACGCTTGAGCATACAACCACTCGCATAGACCCGGAAATGGTCCCCCCGAGTTTGATTTAGGTCACTTTAAAGCTGAATAACATCCTCTTAAAGAAACCCACCCCCAACAGCATGGTTATCCGCGCTGGATGTCACGCGCGGCTATAGCTCAAGCGCGCAGCCACTCCCCCCCGCGGCCCCGCGGACCCCGCGGACTACTGCCCCAGCTCCTTGCGGCGCTCGGCTGCCAGACGTAGGCGCTCGGCCCTGTCTTTGTCACCTTTCTTTTTCAATTCCTTATAAAGTTCTTCGTCGTCGTCGGAGAGCTTGACCGCCTCCCTGACACCCCACGAGGCGAAACCTGCAATCGGTAAGCCAAGCCAAAAATAGTCCCAGTCGTCAAAGACGAAAAGACCCAGGAAGAAGAGGAACATCATCGCTGACCAAACGACGGCATCGATTCGGTGAACTAACCCTCCGCGGCGCTGCAGCCGGTCGAGCTCGGCCTGCGCTTCCGATTCCTTGAACCGAACGACCTCTACAATTGGATTGTCAGGAAGGTCATCAAAGAGGGAAGCAATCTCGCCGCGGGTACGCGCAACAGCCGCCTTTCCTATACGGTCTTCAAACTCGTTGATGTCGATGAGACCGTTAGCGCAGTGGGTGCTGAGGAGGTCTAGGGCATTGTGTGCGTAGGGTATTGTGCCGTTCGGCGTCCCCTACACGAATGTCTATGTTCATGCTTTTACACTTTAATATCCAGCGTTCGGATCCACACGGGTAGGAATTTCCTCGCCAGCCTCAAAGGCCGCGGCCACCTTTGCGGTGTGTGCTCCCAAGTGGCGGCGCACCGAGTTACGGGTATTGGCAATGTGCGGTGTAATGACCACCCGCGGGTCCTTCCACAACGGGTGATCATCCGGGAGCGGCTCCGGCTCAGTGACATCGAGCGCTGCGCCGGCAATCTCGCCAGAGTCCAGCGCTGCCAAAAGATCCTCGGTACTGATGAGCGGGCCACGGCCCACGTTGACCACCACCGCGTGTTTCGGCATCTGGGCAAACACGTCTTTGTTGACCATGTGATGGGTCTGCGGAGTAAGCGGCGCTATGAGCACAAAGTAGTCGGCCTCAGGCCAGACCTTGTCCACCTCGGAGATGGGATAGGTCTCATCCGCGCCTGGAACCGCGTTGCCGGACCGGTTTACGGCGATGATGCGCGGGCCAAAGCCAGAGAGCATCGTGATGAGCCGCTTGCCGATGCCGCCGGCGCCGATGATCGCCACAGTCTTGTCCTCGTGCAGGTAGGACTTGTGATCCTGCACCTCATCGTAGTTGGAGAAGGTGTCGTTGACATAGCGATGGGCATGCAGCTGCGCGAGCAGCAGCGCGATGGCGGATTCCGCCACGGTGTTATCGAATACGCCAGCGGCGTTGGACCAGATAACGTCGGTCTCCTTCATGACGTCGAGCAGATGATCTACGCCTGCAGAAGGAATCTGCACGAAGTTGATGTTCTCCGGCAGTGGCAACGGGAAGTCCGAGCCGTCGCCGTTGTAGATGAGGAAGTCGGCATCGGAAAGCTCCGCGAGCTCATGGCCAGCTCCCCGCAAAGTCTCGACGGATTCTTCCCATTGTTCCGGCAACATGGCGTATTTCATGGTCTTTTCCTGGGTTTTCTCTGGCTTCTAGTGACTAGATTCGGGAGGCGTAGTTCGACAGGTAGTCGGCGTGGACAACGCTGCGGCGCTGGTATTCCGGCAGCTCCTCCATCTGCTTACCCAGGATGCCCCGCAGCTCCGCGGAATCAAAACGTACTTCGCCGCGGCCGATGACCTCACCTTCCGGACCCATGATGTCGATGATCTCGCCCGCGTGGAACTCGCCAATGACCTCAGTAATGCCGACGGCGAGCAACGAGTTGCCGCCCGCGGTCACGGCCTTGACCGCGCCGGCGTCGAGACGCACGGCGCCGCCGGTATCGGCGCAGTAGAGGGCCCAGAACTTCCAAGCGGAGAGCCTGCGTTCCTCGCGGGTATGGAAAACGGTGCCCACCGAGGCATCGGCAAGCGCGGCGTCGATATTGTCGGCCGAGGTGAGCAGGACGGGAATGCCGCCGCGAGTGGCCAGACGCGCAGCGGAGACCTTCGTGGCCATGCCGCCGGTGCCCACGCGGCCGCCGTCGCCGGCCGTCACGCCGTTGAGGTCTTTGCCCGTGCGGACCTCCTCGATAAAGCGGGCGCCGGGCTCGGATGGGTTCTTGTCGTAGAGGCCATCGACGTCGGAGAAGAGGAAGAGAGCGTCCGCGCCCACGAGGTTCGCGACGAGCGCGGAGAGGCGATCGTTGTCTCCGAAGTGCATCTCAGAGGTAGCGACGGTGTCATTCTCGTTAACGATGGGCACCGTGCGCAGCTGGCGCAAGCGATCGAGGGTGCGCTGGGCGTTGCGGGCGCGGTCGCGGGCGCCAATATCGGAGGCGGTAAGCAGGACCTGCGCGACGGAACGGTTGTAGCGGGCGAAAGACACGCCCCACTCGTAGGCAAGGTGAATCTGGCCGACGGCGGCCGCGGCCTGCTTGGTCGCGAGATCGCTGGGGCGCTTCTGCAAGCCCAGCGGCCCCATGCCCGCGGCGACGGCGCCGGAGGAGACCAGAATGATGTCCGAAGTGCCCATGCGCGTCGCGATGGCGTCGACGATGTGGTTGATCTTCTCCGTCGAGGTGATGAAGCTGTCCTCCTTAGTGAGGGAAGAGCTGCCGATCTTCACCACAATTCGCTTCGCTCGGCTCAGTTCCTCACGCAGCGGCGACTGCAATGGCCCACGCGGTGCATGGTGCTCCGGCACGATGGGTTCGCCGTCGAAGGGGCTTAAGGGAAGCGGATAGCTCATGAAGCGAAATCATACCTCTTCCGCTCAGGCGCCCCTATGCTCGGCGGGCAAGAGGGCACGTTATCCTTGCCAGCGGTCTTTGTTTGCCTGCTCGCGGGTGACCTCTGCGTCGTTGCCAAAGTCGTATTCGTCGATAAGACCACGGCGTGCCTGCGAGGCGCGCTTACGCTCTGCGGCGGAGACACGGTCGGTACCGAGGAGGCGGCCGTCGAAGCCGCGGCCGGCATTGGTCGCCTTGCCGCCGGTCATCGGCTCCCACTCGAAGGTAATGCCGCCGATAGTGACGGGGCAGCCTTCCACCGCACCCTGGTCGCGCAGCTCGTCCTCCACGCCGGCCTTGGCCAGGCGGTCGGCGAGGTAGCCCACGGCCTCGTCGTTTTCGAAGTCGGTCTGAACAATCCAGCGGTCGATCTTCTCGCCCTCGACGATGAAGCCGCCATCGATCTCCGGATCCTTGCGCACCGTGAAGTCCGCAAAGCGGCCCTTCTTCGCCGACTTCGGACGAATGATGGTGTGTTCCTTGTCTACCTTGACTTTGGGCTGAGACTTACGGTGTTGCTGCACCATTTCCAGGAGCTTGTACTTGAGCGGGTCCAGGCCCGTGTGCGCCACGGCGGAGATGATGAAGACGGGCCAGCCAAATTGCTTCTCAATGTCTTCCTTGAGGAACTCGGCAAGCTCCAGAGCCTCCGGGATATCCGCCTTGTTGAGGATGACAATGCGCGGGCGCTCGCGCAGGTCGCCCAGGCCGGTGTCCTGTTCCAGCAGATCCTGGTAGTTGGACAGTTCCTTCTCCAAGGCCTCGATATCGGAGATGGGGTCGCGGCCCGGCTCCAGCGTCGCGACGTCGACGACGTGCGCGAGCACCGCGGTGCGCTCGATGTGGCGCAGGAAGTCGAGGCCCAAACCCTTGCCCTCGGCGGCGCCCGGGATAAGGCCCGGAACGTCGGCGATGGTGAAGGACTCGTAGCCCATATCGACCACGCCGAGGTTTGGCTGCAGCGTGGTAAATGGGTAGTCGCCAATCTTCGGCTTCGCGGCAGAGAGCACGGAAATCAGGGAGGACTTGCCCGCAGACGGGAAGCCCACGAGTCCGACGTCGGCCATGGACTTAAGCTCGAGCACGAGGTCGTGCGCCTCGCCCGGCTCGCCCTGCAGCGCGAAGCCCGGGGCCTTGCGCTGCGCGGAGGCCAGCGCCGCGTTGCCCCGGCCGCCAAAGCCGCCCTCGGCCGCGATGAAGCGGGTACCCGGGACGGTAAGGTCCGCGAGCATCTCGCCCTTGTCGTTATAGACCACCGTGCCCGCGGGGATTTCCAGGATGAGGTCCTCGCCGCGCGCACCATTGCGCCAGTCGCCCGCGCCATTCGCGCCACGGCCGGCCTTGATGTGGGGACGGTAGTGGAAGTCCATGAGCGTGTGGATCTGCGAGGAGACCTCGAGCACAATATCGCCGCCGTGGCCACCATTGCCGCCGTCGGGGCCGCCGAGGGGCTTGAACTTCTCGCGGTGGACGGACGAACAGCCGTGTCCGCCGTCGCCCGCCTGCAGGTGGAGCACCACGCGGTCAATAAAGCGTGCCATGGAAATCCTTCCGGAATTAAAAATCGAAGAAAACTAGACGCCAGTCTAGTGGAGATAAACAAAGACCCGAGCCTCCCATTTAAGCGGGAGCCCCGGGCCTTGAAAGCGTGAACGCTTAGGCAGAAGCCTCAGCAGCGGCCTGCTCGGCCGGCACGATGTTCACAATGCGACGGTTGCGCTTGATGCCGAACTGGACGGAGCCAGCCTCGAGAGCGAACAGCGTGTCGTCGCCACCGCGGCCGACGTTCTCGCCCGGGTGGAACTTGGTGCCGCGCTGGCGAACGAGGATCTCGCCGGCCTTCACCTGCTGACCACCGAAGCGCTTAACGCCGAGGTACTGCGGGTTGGAATCGCGACCGTTGCTGGAGCTGGAAGCACCCTTCTTGTGTGCCATGTGGTTTCCCTCCTTTAAGGGTATAAAAGCCGGTTGAGGCTTACTTGATACCGGTGATCTTCAGGGTGGTTACCGGCTGGCGGTGACCCTGACGCTTCTTGTATCCGGTCTTGTTCTTGTACTTGAGGATGTCGATCTTCGGGCCCTTGCCCTGCTCGACGATCTCTGCAGAGACGGAGACCTTCTCCAGGTCAGCGGCCTTTGCCTTGACGGTTGCGCCATCGACGAGCAGAACCGGGGTGAGAGCCACGGACGAACCCGGCTCACCCTCGATCTTCTCGACCTTGACGAGGTCACCTTCAGCAACCTTGTACTGCTTGCCGCCGGTCTTGACGATCGCGTACATAGAGGGCTACCCCTTATCTAAACTCGGCTCAGGACCCGGTCGGGCCCTGAATGGACATTAAAATTACATTGCGTTTGAGGCTCTCGCGCGCACGGTGATGCAGCGCTTGACTCAAGCCTAAACAGCGACTGTCAAAGACTACCCCGTACACCGCCTAAATTACAAACCGCGGTTGCGACGCGCCGCACGCCTCCGGCCACGCGAGCCTTCGGCAGCCTGAGGTTCGCTCGTCTTCACGAAGCGCTTCACAGCGCGCCGGCGTCCGCGCGAGCTTGCCGATGCCCTCTTCTCCTCCGTCGACTGCTTCTCCACCGTCTCCTTACGCTGCGCTTCTGGCTGGGCTTGTGCCTGCCTGCGCGTGGCGCGGCGCACCGCACGGCGACGCCCACGCGAGCTCACGGTACGGATCTCGGCCGGGGACTCCTGCTCAGGCTGCTGCAAGGGGACATCGGAAGGCTCCGGCGCACGCTGGAAGTCCTCGCGGCGGGGCCTGCGGTCCGAACGCGAGTTGCCGCGGGTGCGGCGCTTACGACGCGGTGAGGCCTCGAACTCGGCGACGGCCTCCTCGTAGGTCTTTTCTGGATTCGTCTCCGCTTTCGCAGAGACGTGTTCTTCGTCCGGGATATGCGACTGGAATTCCTGGACATCGTCGAGCTCCTTGGCATGCTCGGCGGCCGCGTAGGCGATCTCTGCGGCGTCGACCTCCTGCTTCTGCTCCTCGCGCTTGTCGCGGCCGCGGTTGCTGCCGCGCGAGCCACGGCGACGGCGACGCTGGGGCTTGCGCTCCTCGTGGTCATCTTCCTGCGCGTCATGGCCGCCCGCAACGACGGAGGCCGCGAGGTCCTCGAGCGAAGGCTTGTCCTCGCGCTTGTTCTCGTACTCGTCGTCGCGCTGCTCGTTCTTGTGCTCGACATGCATGGCCTTGGCGGCCGGGTGGTCCGGCTTCGCGGGGCGCTTGCGCTTGCTGCGGCCGTGGTGGTGCTCCGGCTCGGACTCGTCCACGGGGTATTCGTGGATGATAAGCCCGCGGCCGTGGCAGGCCTCGCACTCGGTGGAGAAGGTCTCGATAAGGCCGGTCCCCAGGCGCTTGCGTGTCATCTGGACGAGGCCCAGCGAGGTGACCTCAGAGACCTGATGGCGCGTGCGGTCGCGGCCCAGAGCCTCCTTGAGGCGGCGTAGAACCAAGTCCTGGTTTTCCGGCAGGACCATATCAATGAAGTCGACGACGATCATGCCACCCATGTCGCGCAGACGCATCTGGCGCACGATTTCCTCGGCAGCCTCCAGGTTGTTGCGCGTCACTGTCTCCTCAAGGTTGCCGCCCGAGCCGGTGAACTTACCGGTGTTGACGTCGATGACGGTCATGGCCTCGGTGCGGTCAATGACGAGCGTGCCGCCCGACGGCAGCCAGACTTTGCGGCTGAGCGCCTTGTGGAGCTGCTCGTCGATGCGGAAGGTCTCAAACGCGTCTGCCCCGCCGTGCTCACGGCGGTCGAAACGCTCCACGCGGTCCGCGAGATCCGGCGCCACGGACTGCACGTAGTGATCCACCGTGTTGTAGGAACGGCGGCCGTCGACGACGAGGTGACTGAAGTCTTCGTTGAAGAGGTCGCGCACGACCTTGACGAGCAGGTCCGGCTCCTCGTAGAGCGTGACCGGCTTGGCACCCTTGGAATTCTTTTCTTTATTCGCGCGCTCGGTAATGTCCTCCCACAGCGTGTGCAGACGACGCACGTCCGTGCCGATGGCTTCCTCGGAGACATTCTCTGCGGCCGTGCGGATGATTGCGCCGCCATCATCCGGCACGACGCGGTTCAAGATCTCCTTGAGACGCTTGCGCTCCGGGACTGGCAGTTTGCGGGAGATACCCGCATTGCGGCCACCCGGCACGTAGACGAGGTAGCGGCCGGCGAGCGAAATCTGCGTGGTCAGTCGCGCGCCCTTCGCGCCAATCGGGTCCTTGGCGACCTGCACCAGAATCTGGTCACCCGATTTGAGCGCGTGCTCGATCTTGCGTTGGCGGCCGCCCAGGCCCGTGCGGCGCCAATCGACCTCGCCGGCATAAAGCACGCCGTTGCGGCCCTGTCCGATGTCGACGAACGCAGCTTCCATGGACGGCAGCACGTTCTGCACGCGGCCCAAGTAGATATTGCCGATCATCGACGCCTGCGACTCCGAGGTCACAAAGTGCTCGACGAGCAGGCCGTCTTCAAGCACGCCCACCTGGGTCACGGTGCCGTGGCCGTCCGTACGCTCCTTGTCGCGCACGACCATGGTGCGCTCCACCGACTCGCGGCGCGCGAGGAACTCCGCCTGGCTCACGATGTGCTTACGCTCGCGGCCCTTCTCACGCATCTCACGGCGGCGACGCTTCTGCGCCTCGATACGCGTCGAACCGCGAATGGCGCGCGGCTCTTCGATGCGCTCAGGCTCGTCGTGGTGGTCCTGCTTGTCGTGCTGCTTCGAGCTGTGCTCATTCTCGTGTGGCTGCTGCTCGTGCTGCTGGCGCTCCTGCTGCGGGTCCTGCTTCTGGGACGTGCGCTTCACAGCGCGACGGCGCCCGCGGCGCGGGGTGGGTGCCATGAAGACCGGCGCATAGTCGACCGACGTGTCCGTCTCAGGCTTCGGGGTGATAGGCGCGAAGTCCTCGTCGAAGTCTTCGCCGGCTTCCACCAGCGCCTCGTGCAGCTGCTCGACGTCTGGCTCGTGGGACTGGTCGTGCTCCTGCTCTGCGGCGTCCTCGGTGGTGTTTTCAGCGGCGTCGTCGAGCCCTTCTTCCAGCTCGGCCTCAACCTTCTCCTCAATCTGGGAGATCTCGTTCGCCACGTTCTTGCGCACGCGCTCGCGCAGCATGGCGTCTTCAGCGTTCTCTGCGCCCTCGGCGCTCTCCTGCTTCGGCTCCTCGTGAGCCTGGGCCTGATCAGACTTCTTCGTGCGCTTCGTAGCGCGGCGACGCGACTTCTTCGGCTTCTCCTCCGGAGTCTCGACCTGCACCGTGGCGAGTTCGGCCTTCTCTTCCTCGAGCTCTGCCTCGACCTTGGTCTCAATCTGGGAGATCTCATTCTCGACGTTCTTCCGCACGCGCTCGCGCAGCTTCTCGTCTTCGGCGTCCGCCGGCTGCTCGGTCTCGGCTGCCTCGGCAGCAGGCTGCGCTTCGGTCTTCTTCGTGGCAGCTTTGCGCGTTGCCTTACGGGAGGACTTCTTCGTCGCGCGCTTCTTCGGCTTCTCTTCGGCTGCCGGTGCGACGGTCTCATCGACGGCGGGCTCAGCAGTCTCCGGCTCGGCCTTCTCTGCCTTCTTAGCGGCCTTCTTCTGGGTCTTCTTCGGCGCCTTCTCGGCGGAGGTCTTGGCAGCCTTCTTCGCAGCCTTCTTCTTGGGCCTGTCTTCAGCCTTCTCCTCGGCCTTCTTTTCGGCGGCGGGAGCGCCTGCCTGAGCGACAATCGCATCGAGAGCCGCGGCAACCTCATCCGGGCTCAGCGAGGACTGGGCGGCCTTCTTCACGCCCTGCTCGGCGAAGACGCTCACGAGGGCGCTGGACGGCAGAGCAATCTGCTTGGCCAAAGCATAAAGGCGGGTCTTCGGACCGAACTGCGTGCGGTCGAGCTTCGCGATGAGCTTCGCCGCGGCGCTAAGCGAGCCGGTGTCTTGTGTAGTTGTCTTAGAGTTCTTCGGTGCAGCCACGTCTGCTACTCACTTACCTTTTCTCTTGTCGCTCCCCGGGCGCGCACTTAACGGTGCAGCAGCCACACGAGGCAGCGGTGTGTATGAAAGCTTGTCGACGCTTCTCATTCTGTGAGAAGTATCGTGCCTCCCATTCTGGCACACCCGGCGCACCCTCGTCCGCGCGCGGACACGAAAACGCCAAAAGCCCAGGCACATGGCCTGGGCTGTGTACTTCGGTGTAGTGGAGTACGGCTTAGAGGTTCGGGAACCAGATAGCGATCTCGCGCTCTGCGGACTCCGGGGAGTCAGAACCGTGGACGACGTTCTCGCCAACGGTGAGGGCGAAGTCGCCGCGGATGGTGCCCGGGGTGGCCTTGGAGACCGGGTCGGTGCCGCCAGCCAGCTGACGCCATGCCTCGATGGCACGCTCGCCCTCGACAACGCCAGCAACCAGCGGAGCAGAGGTGATGAACTCGACCAGCTCGCCGAAGAACGGCTTGTCTGCGTGCTCGGCGTAGTGCTTCTCCGCGGTCTCGCGGTCAGCAACGCGCAGGTCCATAGCGGTGAGCTTGAGCCCCTTGCGCTCGATGCGGGAGATGATCTCGCCGATGTGGCCGTTGGCAACGCCGTCCGGCTTGATAAGAATGAGGGTACGTTCAGTCATGCGGAACATAGTACATGACGCCCCGCTTCCGCGCGCACGTTATCGGCCTTGCGCGAGCGAGTGCACAACCGCCTCCGCTTCTTCTTCGCTGGTGCCCCGGAACCACAGGCGTACCTGCCCCACTGCGACGCCGAATTGACCGTTGTCGAGCAGCCGCTCCAGCTCGGCCGTTTGCTCCTCGTTGAGGACCTTCCCCTGGCTCTCGATGACCCTCCCCTGGTACACGAGCCCGATGACGAGCGCGAGGGCAGCGAGGACCATGCACACCACGGCGACGAGGCGCGGCGCACCAAAAAGTTGGCTGCCTATCGCCGCAAGGCAAAAGAATGCAGAGAAAGCGAAGAGAACGTAGCGCATGCGCACCAGCATAACGAGACCACGCAGCACATCCCGCTTTACCCCCAAAAGTATAGATATTTAATAATCTACCCTGCCCACGTACCCTTCGGCACAAACTTAGCACCCCCTTACCTACTATAGGTTAGGCTACCCTTGTCTAATTGTGCTTTATTAAGTTCGGGCGCTACTCAGACGCCTTTGTTTCATCTCATTGACCAAGGAGAACCCCCATCGTGGCATCTCGTTTCCGACGCGGCACATTCATTGCCGCCCTCACCACCACCGCCCTCATCCCTCTCACTGTGCCTGCCTCCGCCGCAACGGCGGACGGTCACCTGCACTGGGGCATCCGCGCCAGCTTCAACAGCTACACCAACGGGGCGACCTACGTGGGCGACGGGGCAACGCGCACGGACAATGGCTTTGATTTCGAGCTCACCGACGTCACCTTTGACAAGGAGTCGAAGCGAACCGAGGCCCAGTTCAACGGCACTATCCTCTACCGCAAGTACTGCCAGGATGCCTCGCAACCGATGACGAGCGTGTGCGATCTCGACTTGCGATTCGAAGACCCGAAGGTCGTGCTCTCCCCCGCCGAGTCCTACCTTGAGGCTCACGTGAGCTCCAAGCAGTACCTTAAGAACGAGATCTACGCGCCCAAAGAGGCCGTCAAGATCGCTACCCTCAAGCCCAGCTCCGCCACGTTCACCAACGAGGGCGGACGCGTCTCGTGGGAGAATATCGCTTCTACCCTGACCGAAGAAGGCAACCGCATGTTCTCCGAGTTCTACTCCGTGGGCGAGGGACTCGATCCCGTGGCGCTGAACTATGTCGGTGAGGGCGCCACCTTCGTCGAGTCGGACATCACGCTGCGCACGCAGACCTGGAACTCCCACGCTGACTATGACGACGGCGTGCACCAGCTCTTCGATACTGGCACCGGCGTACTCGTCGGCATGCCCGATGGACAGGGCTACGCGCTCATTGACAACAACCTAAAGGAAATCGCGGCCTTGCCCGCCCAGACCGGCAACCGTGGCCTCGCGGCCTACGATTCGAATCACAAGGTGCTCTACTACGTCGACGAGACCGACCGCGCCGAGCTCAAGGCAGTCGACATCACCGATTCCGGCTTCGGCACCCCGCGTGTAGCCGCCACCGCCTCCCACGACATCTACGCGGTGGGCTACCACCCGGGCACCGACGTCATTGCTGCTATCGTCCCGGAGGATTTTAGCGCCCGCACCGCAACGCTGCTTTCAGGGTCGAACGGAACCTTCACCGAGGCGCCGCTGCCCACCGGAGAACAGCTCTTCGGAGACACTCGCCTGGACGCGGAGCCGGGCACTATTTGGGCTAACGACTTCGCGTGGAAGAACCAGGCGGAGCTTTTGCCCATGAAAGACGGCACGTTCCTCTACAACGGCTCGCCGGAGCCTTACTTCGAGGGCGAGGAACTCCCCACGAAGTCGCTGCTTTACTCCATCAAGCCCGACGCCACCGAGGTCACTGAGCGCGCCACCTTCATGAAGGGCTCGCGCTACACTTCCCAGAGCACCTACCTCGACGGGCTGTCCACCGATGGCGTGCACATCTACCGCTTTAACTCGAATCCCAATCCGTCGGCCGCCGCCGCGCAGTCGCTCGTTTACGATCCGGATACCCGCGACTTCAAGGCCGAGAGCGAGCCGACCTTTGGCGTGCTTCCGGGTTGGGCGGCTGTCGGCTTCGACGCAGACGGCACGCCCATTCAGCTTAATGGCTCGACCGGCGATCTCAACTGGCTCCAGCAGGGCAGCTTCACCGTGACGAAGTCCTTCCCGCTGCCCAACGGGCGCGAGACGACCAATGTCACGAACAACACGTTCCTGGTTCGCAAGGACGGCACCATGTTCGTGCCCACTCTCGACGAGTCGCGTGGAGACTGGAAGGAGCACTACGTCCTGCGCCGCATCGATGTCGCGTCCGAAGATACGCCCGCAATCAGCGAGGAAGACAACCTGGCTAAGCTGCGCAAGCGTGCGCTTGCTGTTCCCCAGAAGAAGCTTGACGATGCCACCTCGGCACTGGCCGCAGATCCCACCAACGCTGAGCTGCAGCGTGATGTCGCTATCGCTCAAGCAGAGCTCGACATCGCCACCGCCAAGCTCGACAATGACGCAGACAAACTCGCTGCCGCGCAACAGGCTCTCGCTAAGGCCCAAGCTGGCCAGCCGGAGTCGGGCAAGCCCAAACCTGAAAACCCAAAGCCGGAAAAC
>NZ_KQ959765.1:0-49580 GCF_001552965.1 Corynebacterium sp. DNF00584
ACAGCGATCTGAAAACACACAAATCTGCAGGACATCGCGCATTTATGACGTGTTCACGCCAAACCATTGCAGCACTCCACCACTGTATGGATCGGCATTGCGAGCATACATAGGGAGCAGGGCTGCCCATACGAGGTAAAGCACGCCGGCGCACGCGGCGAAGGACCATTGCGGCAGAACCTCCATGACCGTCAGGACAAAGGTGACTCCGGCAGTCACCGCCATGCACATGGTCCAGACGATCGTTTTCCGAGAGAGCAGTTCCCAACTCACGCCGAGTACGGGAATCAACGCGCCCATGCCGAATATCATTCCGGTGATAATCCCCTGGCTAGTCCAAACCACCAACTCCAGGATGGCGCCGGCGGCCGCACCGATGACGCTCGCCACTGTGACAGCGCGCACCCACTGCTGACGCGAGCCACCGAGCGTGACGAACTCCTTGAACGATGTGCGGTAGGAATCCATGAGTGCCCCGAGCGTCAATAGCGTCACCATGACATAGACGATGCTGAAGAGCTGTCCCTCAATGTTCCAAAAGACGATGGCCGCCCACATGACAAGTCCGACGGAGGCGTACCCGGCCACGACCCACATCCACGAGCGGACCAGCGGCCGGTAGATCAGCTGCGCCGTGGGAGTGATGGGGAAACGTCCAAAGTCGGAGTTGCCGTCCGAGGTTACTCGATACTGGAGTTCACGCACCTCCATGTCGGATTGGGCCGCGGACTGCGACGACTGACGCAGCGTCACAACGAGTCGGATAACCCACGCGACCAGGACGAGAGCGGCCAACCACCACCACTGGCGCGCCACCGAAACTGCAGCGCCGAGCACGACGTAGTACGTGGCGAGCCCTAGGTTGTAGCGCGTCTGCGCTTTCCGTGAGAGCCCCAGCGCCGTGGCTTTCGTCTTGTTCACCGTGGTCGATAGGACCACAACCACCGCGAGGAAGGCCAGCGAACCAGCCGTTACCGGACCCTTGACGGGCGCGAGGATGCCCCACAGCAGCAACATGATGCTGTAGACGACAAGCGTATGCGTCTCGACGACCGCAAAGAACAGTCGCATTACGCCTCCCCTAATGCCAGCACGGCTTCCTCAAGCGTCACTTCCTGCGCACGCAGTCCCAGGTCCTTGGCCTGGTCGAAGACGCACTGTGCAAACTTGGGACGCGCGTCGATAATCGCGCGGTCGGCCAGGGTTGAGGACTCTCGTGCAAGCACGGGCAGTTGAAGCCTGCCCAGCGCGCGGTCGAGCTGGGAAGCGTGCCCGGAGACGGCGACAATGGAATCGACGATCTCGTCGATGGGGCCAGAGAGCGGTTCATCGGAAAGTAAGAGAATGGTATCGAGGTAGCCCTCAATCTCCGAGAGATGATGGGTCGACACCACGATGGTGCGTGTCCCTTGCTCCTCGCGCATCACGTCGAAGAACACCTGGCGGCGCTGCACGTCGAGCCCCAGGTAGGGCTCATCGAGGAGCATGAGCTCGCAGCCAGAAGCCACGGCGAAGATGAAACCCATCGCGGATTTCTGGCCGCGCGAGAGCGAAGAGTAATTCTGCACCGGAAGCTCGAAGGCGTCGACAAGTTCATCGGCGCGGTCTTGGTTCCACGTCTTCCAACGAACCTGGCCGATCCGGAACAGCTTCTTCACGTTCCATCCATCGAAAAGTGGGTTGTCAATGCCCATGAGGATCGTCCGGTCCATGACGCGTTGGTTGTCGAAGGGTTCCTCGCCGAAGACGCGCAGGCCCATGGACGGGAACTGCCCTGCCATCATGCGCAAAAGTGTCGTCTTGCCCACGCCGTTCGCGCCCACGAGCCCGTGCGTAAGTCCCTGCGCGAGCTCAAAGTTCAACGCCGGTGTGTTCTTCATCCGCAGGTTGGTCGCAGTAATCATCGTCTAAGCTCCAATCGCTTCTGAGTATTGGCGTACTTCGGGTAAAGCCACAGCATGACCGCAGCTATCAGGAGCAAGACCCCACCCGAAAGCAGTAGATAGACAGCGCCCGGCTCAATTCCTCTAATAAACCCACCAAATGTCATGGGCACGATGACTGCAATGATGGCGCCCACAGTTGTATTCATCAGCGCGTAGGCAAACCAGAAAGTCCCGACATTGAGAGCTACGAGGGAGGGATCCAGCACTAGGGTGCATAGCGCAACGCCGAGCATGCCGATGCCCCCGTTCACCAGCGCCCGAGTGCGCCAAGCTCGGCGCGTCTTACCGAAGGCTTGCCAGGCGGCGAGGTGCGTGCCGGTCGCTAGATTAGAACCGAGTGCGCCAGCAATCACCGGCACAGTCACGACGAGAGACCCCCACAAGTCCGGAGCAATGGCTGGAAGCAGAGTCTTCCAACCCCACAGGAATACGCCGAATAGCGCGACGACCAAGAGCATCATGTGCCACTGCCCTTCCCCAGGATTCTTTTCCACTACAGGCTCGTGGTTGCGGGAACGATCCTCCTTGACCTCCTGGCGAAGAGTCAACGCCAAAGTAGCTGCGACGAGCGTAGTAAGCAGTACCGTCACAACCCACGGCAACTCGCCTACCGTAAAAGCGAAGGTCATTGCAGCGGCAATGAGCACAATAGGGACGTTGATTCGCACAAAGTCGGCCCGACGGTAGCCGAACGCTTTGAGCGTGCCGTAGGGCACGTGAAGGACAGAGCCCACCCCGATCGGCACGAGCGCAAAGAAAAGCATGGACACCCACGAGAGGTCACCAATGACAATCCTGAATCCGATCATCGAGGCACACATGCCCAGCGCTGATAGCAGCTGTCGCGTAGACCCTGTCCAGTGCCGGAAGACGACAGATACAAGTCCTTTAGACATCGCTGCCTCCCATCGCGAGTGCCACGGCGTCCTCGAGGGCGACCGGGGAGCCATCAGCGACGCCGCGGCGTACAACAACGCGGGTGCTGGAGCCGAGAGACTCGGTGGCGAGGGCTGCATCGGAAAGCTCGGGCGGAACGGGGTTGGCGACGGTGAGCGAGACGAGGGCATCATCAAGCCGCTCCGACTCGAGGGTGCGGATGACGCCGTCTCGCAGGACGAGGTAGCAGTCCACGAGCTTGGCAGAGGCCTCAAGATCGTGGGAGGCAATGACGATGGTGCGCGGGTTCGCCTCCTGCGCGGCGACGAGCTCCCGGTAGAACAGGTCGCGGTTCTGCACGTCGAGGCCGAGGTAGGGCTCGTCGAGGAGTGTAAGCGGCGCGCGAGCTGCCAGTGCGATGACGATGGCGAGCATGGAGCGCTGGCCGCGGGAGGCCTTGCTGTGGGACGTCTTCACATCGAGCGCGAAGGTCTCGAGCAGGTGGTCCGCTGTCGCCTGGTCCCAATGCGGGTAGCGCTTGGACGCGACGTCGAGGATGGCCTTGAAACTCCAGTTCGCAGGGTACGGAGTATCGACGCCGGTGAACACGATATCGTCCATGACGGCCTCGTTATCAAAGGGTTCGTGGCCGAAGACTTTGATGTCCCCGTCATAGCGCGCCTGGCCGGCGAGCAGTGAGAGCAGCGTGGACTTGCCTGTGCCGTTGCGGCCGACAAGACCGTAGATGCGGCTTTCTTCGAGCTGTAACTCGACGTCCCGGAGGACCTCCTTTTTCTTGAAGGACTTCGCGGCGTGGTGAGTAGTGACAATCATGAGTATTTAAACCTCGGATCTGCGCAGGCGTGGGGCGAAACGAACGGACGGAGCTGGGCTTTCGTCGCGCAAGGGACGGTAGAACACGACGTAGGAGGTGACGACGGCGAGGATGAGGAAGGTAATGAGCTGCCACTTCAGCGAGTCGCCGTCACGCAGGTGACCGGAGAACATGATCATGCCGAAGGTTGCGAAACCGGTGCCCAGGCCGGAGAGTGCGACCAAAAGCAGCACGCAGGTGGCGGCAAAGGGGTAGACCCAGCCGAACTGGAAGACCACGGCGATGCCCGCGAAGATGACAAGGCTCAGCGCGGCAAGAATGAGCTGGCGGCGCACCCACTCGGTGCGTGGATACCCGAACGCCTGAAGGCCGGAAGGCGTGAGCTCAGTCCACGGCATCTGCGCGATCATCCCCAAGATGAATGGGAGGAAGGCCCAGAAGGCCGGACCCCACGTGGGGCCGAGGAAGGGCTGCGCCACCGCAAGGAGCGGGATAGCAACCGCGGCGCTGGCTAGCAGGAGCCACCAGCCATGGAAATGCAGACTTCCCTTGGCGATACCGCGGGATTCACCACGGAGCCGAAAGAACAGCGACACCCAGAAGACACAGATGGCGAGTGCTTCACAAAGTAGCCATCGAGCGGGAAGGACGAAAGCCTGCGCGCCGAGCCCCAGGGCGAGGCAGACCACGAGCGGCGTGACGTTGGTGCGGATCCATTCGCCGGTTGTCATGCCGAAAGCATCGGCACTGCGGCGCGGGAGAAAGAAGTAGGCAAGTGGCAGCGCCACTGCGGTGGCGCCGAAGAAGGCGACCGGCCATACCGCGACAACGCTCCCTAAGAGCAATGCCAAGCCAAGGAACGCCACGCTAATGAGAGCCGCGACCCAGCCGCCATTGGTGAACTGATACTTGAAGATCATCGCTGGCCTCCCAGAATGCGGACCGCGTCGGCCAGCGGCAGCGGGGTGCCTTCAGCAACGCCACGAGGGACGATCATGCGCGACTGGCCGGCAATCTCCTCGGTGCGCACAGCATGTGGGGCGAGATCGGGAGAGCCGGGGGCAACCACGAAGGCATCGTCAAGCTCGGCGGCTGAGTAGTCCTGCATGCCCTCGCCCATGAGGAGGAAGCGGTCGAAGTGCTGAGCGGATTCTTCGAGAGCATGGGTCGCGACGACCATCGTGCGGTCATGCGGAAGGTTGTCGTAAAAGATCGTGCGGTTCGCATCGTCGAGACCCAAGTAGGGCTCATCGAGGAGAGTGAGCTCCGCATTGGCGGAAAGCGCCACGATGATGGCGAGCATGGAACGCTGACCGCGCGAGGCGGCGGCGTAACTCGTGTGAAGGTCGAGGTCGAACGCGTCCAGGAGGTCATCGCGCAGCGACCAGTACGGGTAGCGCTGTCCAGCAACGGTGAGGATGTCGTGAAGCCGCCAGTTGGGGTAGGCGGTGTCCACGCCAGTGAACACGATGGTGTCCATGACCGCGCGATTGTTATACGGGTTGTGCGAGAGCTCGCCTTCGTAGCGCTTCTGTCCGGCAAGGAGGGAGAGCAGCGTCGTCTTGCCGCAGCCGTTGCGGCCCACCAAGGCATGGAGCTGGCCGTCGTGGATATCGAAGTTGAGTCCTTCGAAGACCTTCTTGCTTCCGAAGGACTTGGAGAGATGGCGTGCAGTGATCATGAGTAGAGACCTCGGCTTTCAGCGACGCGGTGAACGAGTTCCTGGAGTTGGCCCCGCGTGTAGCCGAGGCGGGCAGCCTCGTCCACGAGTGGGGCGACGTATTCGGCGGCAAAGTCGCTGCGGCGGCGCTCGCGGATGCTCTCGGTCGCGCCGTCCGCGACGAACATGCCGACGCCGCGGTGCTTTTCGAGAATTCCGAGTTCGACAAGCAAGGTAATTCCTTTCCTGGCGGTCGCGGGGTTGATGTTGTGGAACGCGGCGAGCTCGTTCGTCGACGGGGCTTGCGCACCTTCCGCGAGTGCGCCATCGATGATGGAATCTTCGATGAGCGCGGCGATTTGCCGGAACAACGGTTGGGTGGAGTTGTCCATGGGCATCCTTAGTTGGTTAGTCACTTGTGTAACTAACCATATTGGCCACCTGGGAATTCGTCAAGGCCTATCGCAGTTTTTGCCTTTTTGGGGCACACTGGAGGGAAACGAGTTAGCAATAAAGATTTAGGACCGCAACAATGCTTGAGAGAACGTTAGTTTTCGTCGACACTTCTTACCTATTAGCCAGTTTTTATAATGCCTGGGAGACGGGTGCCCGCGCCCAGTTAGAGATTGACCTTCCCGAGGTCGTCAACACCATGGGCACCATGATCGAAAACCAACTGGACCAAAAAATTCAGCGTCAGTACTGGTACGACGGCATCCCGGATACCGGCCCACACCGCTACCAGCGCGCGCTGCGCACCTGTGACGGCGTGCAGCTGCGCACAGGCCAGCTCATCGAGTGGGGCGACCGCCGCACGCAGAAGGGCGTGGACACGCGTCTCGTCGCGGACATGATCGTCGCCGCCATGAAGCAACAAGTCACGGACTTCGTGCTCGTCTCCGGCGACGCGGACATGATTCCGGGCGTTGAGGAGGCCGTGCTCGCGGGCATTCGCGTGCACCTCTACGGCTTTGGCTGGGACTCCATGTCCTCCAACCTGCGCCACTCCTGCGATACGACCACGATTTTGGACCCGCGCGAGGACTTCGCGGACGCCATGGAAATCCAGGTCCTCGAAGGACCGCTGCCGCCGGTCATCCGTCACCAGCCAGACGAGGAGCAGGAGGAGAGCGCGGCTACCGCGCCGGAGGGCACCGAGGAGCCGGCAGTGCCCGGCCCCGACGTCTGTGGCGAGCCCTCCGAGGTCGAGGCCGCATTCTCCTCCACGCCGCATGGTATGGCGGCACACCAGCCGGAGCACCGCACGTCGGAGCAGGCCGCGCCCGTCGAGCCCACCACGTCTGCCGAGTCCGCCTCCGACTCCCCGAAGCCTGAGGCTCCCGCCGAAGAGACGCCTGCGAAGCCGGGCCCGTCCGGTCCGCCGAAGCCGTCCATGATGGCGCCGCGCCGCAAGCTGCGCTCCCGTTACGTGCCGCTGCCGGAGGAGGTCTGGACCTCCGCCGGCTTCCAGACGCCGTTCGACGTGGGCCAGCAGTACGCCAGCTGGTGGTTCGACAACGCCGCGACCGCCGAGCAGCGCGACCAGGCGCACCTTCTCTCCGGCGGCGGTCTGCCGCCCGAGATCGACCGCCCGCTCCTCCAATTCGCGTGCGACACGCTCCACGAGTACACGCTCACCGAGACCCAGCGCGTGAACCTGCGCGACGGCTTCCACTCCGGCATCCGCGGCGTGCTCCTCAACCGCGACAAGTAAAACAAACCCCCAGTTCACAGGGAACTGGGGGTAACGCGTACGTCACTACTTCTCGGCGTCAGCGTCCGGAGCAGCGTCGAGCTCTTTCTTCTTCGCCATGTCGGCACGGATCTCGGCGAGGCGGGAGCTGGCCTTGAGCTCGGTGTCCGCCTTGGAGAAGTCCTGGATATTGACGGTCCCGGTGCCCTGCATGAGCTCCTGGGCGCCGAGGGCGTCCGTGTAGCGCTTCTCGATCTTGGCGCGGACAGAGTCAAGCGTGGGCGTCGAATCATCCGGGGACAGCTCGTTCATGGAGTCGAGGACCTTCGCGTTGGACTCCTGCATGGCGGCCTGATCGGCCTGCGCCATGAGTTGGTCGACCTGGGCGAGCTGCTCGCGCAGACGCGCTTCTGATTCCTTCTGCTGCTGCTTCGCCTGCTCCGCAGCCTGCGTTGCCGCCTGGTACTGAGTCTTCATGCCCTCGAGCTCCTGCTCGGCGGCGACGAGCTGCGCGGCAACAACCTCTGCGGCCTGGTTATATTCGGTGGCTGCGGTGGAATCGCCCTTGGCCGAGGCGGCATCGGCAAGCTCGAGCGCACGCTGCGTCTGCTCCTGGTACTTCTGCACAGTCTCGATGAGGCGGTTCATCTGCATCTCGAGGCGCGACTGGTTGCCGATAATCTCGCTGGCGTGCTGGGTAATCTCCGCGTGCTGCTTCTTGGCCCCCTCGACCGCCTGCTGAATCTGGACCTTGGGGTCTGCGTTCTCATCGATCTTCTGATCGAAAGAAGCCATGAGGTACTTCCAGCCCTTGCTCATCGGGTTAGCCATTGTTTCGTACTCCTTATAGTTTCATTAAAAAAGGCGCTTTCCCACGATGATACGTGGGAAAGCGCCGTCGTGCGCAGGACTTAGGACTGCTGCGCCTGCTGGGCAGCCACCTGCTTGCGGACCTCGTCCATGTCGAGCCCCTCGACCTGACCGATAAGATCCTCGAGTGCGGCCGGCGGCAGGGCGCCTGCCTGACGGAAGACCATCACGCCATCGCGGAACGCCATGAGCGTGGGGATAGACTGGATCTGCAGGGCTGCGGACAGACCCTGGTTAGCCTCGGTATCGAGCTTCGCAAACGTGATGTTCTCGTGCTTCTCCGACGCTGCGTCGTAGACCGGAGCGAAGCGCTTGCACGGACCGCACCAATCGGCCCAGGCGTCAACGAGGACAATGCCCTCGGCGCTAACGGTGGACTCAAAGTCCTTTTCAGTGACGTCGACAGTCGCCATTGCGGTAACTCCTTTTATCAATCAGCTAATTTTGCTTCGTTCTTTCCTATCAACCGTACACGTTCGTGAGTTATTCCCACGGATATTTATCCTTGCCAGATACCCCCAGGGGGTATATTATCGACGGCGTAAGCACTAGATCCCCGTACGAAGGAGACACACCATGAACAACTACACCGTCAAGGGCATGACCTGCGGCCACTGCGAGATGTCCGTGAAGGAAGAGATCGGCGAGATCGCCGGCGTCACCGCTGTCACCGCTGACCACGCCACCGGTGCCGTCACCGTCGAGGGCGAGGGCTTCACCGACGAACAGGTCGCCGCCGCCGTCAAGGAAGCCGGCTACGAGCTGGCCTAGGCCTTCTCTCGCGAAAGGCCGCCCGGCGCGAGAGCGCGCATAGGTTTGTACAGGAAAGGAGTTCCACGGTGACCACTCCCACCGCGCTACACCACATTGATCTCGGGGTGACCGGCATGACGTGCACGTCGTGCTCGTCACGCGTGGAGCGCAAGCTCAACAAGGTCGACGGCGTGGAGGCCACCGTCAACTTCGCCACGGAAGAAGCCTCCGTGAGCTACGACCCCACCACCACGAGCGTCGAGGACCTCATCAAGGTCATCGAGAACGCTGGCTATGGGGCGTTTTCTATGAGCGGGGATGACGAGCCTGAGGGCGCTGAGGATGAGGACGAGTCCGCCCGCGACGCGCAGACGGACGACCTGCTCCGCCGCACGCTCATCTCCGGTGCACTCTCGCTGCCGGTCATGCTCGTGTCCATGATCCCGGCTCTCCAGTTCACCAACTGGCAGTGGGCCGCGACCATTCTTGCGACCATCGTCTACATCTTCGGCGGCGCACCCTTCCACAAGGCGACGTGGACGAACCTCAAGCACGGCTCGTTCACCATGGACACGCTTATCACCATGGGCACCACGGCCGCCTACTTCTGGTCGCTTTACGCACTCTTTTTTGGCAACGCCGGCATGCCCGGCATGAAGATGCACATGACGCTGTTGTCCAACGACGCGGAGATGGACCACATCTACCTCGAGTCCGTGGGCATGGTCATCTCCTTCTTGCTGCTCGGCCGCTGGTTCGAGTTCCGCGCCAAGGGCCGGTCTTCGGAGGCACTGCGCTCGCTGCTCACCATGGGCGCGAAGGACGCGTCGGTGCTGCGTGACGGCGTCGAGGTGCGTGTGCCCATCAAGGAACTCCAGGTCGGCGATACCTTCATCGTTCGCCCGGGCGAGAAGATCGCCACGGACGGCATCGTCTCCGCTGGCAACTCCGCCGTAGACGAGTCCATGCTCACCGGCGAATCCGTGCCGGTTGAGGTGTCCGAAGGCTCTCGCGTTACCGGCGCCACCGTCAACGCCTCGGGCCGACTCGAGGTCCGCGCCACGAAGGTCGGCTCGGACACCGTGCTTGCGCAGATGGCCACGATGGTCAAGGACGCCCAGGCCTCCAAGGCCCCCATCCAGCGCCTCGTGGACAAGATCGCACAGGTCTTCGTCCCCGTTGTCATCGGAATCGCTATCCTCACGCTCATCGTCCACCTCTTCTTTGGGGGCGTCGCCCCGGCCTTCATCGCGGCGGTCGCGGTCCTCATCATCGCCTGCCCGTGCGCCATGGGCCTGGCTACGCCGACCGCCATCCTCGTCGGTTCCGGCCGCGGCGCCCAGATGGGCATCCTCATCAAGGGCCCGGAGATTCTCGAGTCCACCCGCGAGGTCGACACCATCGTGCTCGATAAGACAGGCACCGTGACCGAGGGCACGATGGCCGTCTCCCACGTCGAGGGCGACGTCCTCGCTCTCGCCGCCGCCGTGGAGCGCGGCTCCGAGCACCCCATTGCCAAGGCCATCGTCGCCGCGGCCCCGGACGCACCGGAAGCCACTGACTTTGCCTCGGTTCCCGGCCACGGCGTCGAAGGCACCGTGAACGGCCAGTGCGTCCTCGTCGGCCGCCCGCCAGCGGGCACCGACTACGAGGGCACCGGCACGCTCGTCGCCGTCACCGTGGACGGCGCCGTCAAGGGCACCATTGAGGTCCGCGACACCGTCAAATCCAGCTCGGCCACTGCCATCGCCCACTTCAAGGAGCTGGGACTTACCCCGCACCTGCTCACGGGCGACAACGAGCACGCTGCGCAGGCGGTGGCACGCGAAGTCGGCATCGAGTCCGTCACCGCCGGCGTCATGCCAGAAGACAAGGTAGCGACCATCAAGCGCCTCCAGGAAGAGGGCAAGACCGTGGCCATGGTCGGCGACGGCGTCAACGACGCAGCCGCTCTCGCCCAGGCGGATCTCGGTATCGCCATGGGCACCGGCACGGACGTCGCCATTGAGGCCTCCGACATCACGCTCATGAACGACGACCTCCGCTCCGCCGTCGACGCCATCCGGCTGTCCCGCCGCACCCTGAAGATCATCAAGGGCAATCTCTTCTGGGCGTTCGCCTACAACGTGGTCCTCATTCCGGTCGCCGCCGTCGGCCTGCTCAACCCCCTGTTCGCGGGTATTGCCATGGCCTTCAGCTCGGTCTTCGTGGTGAGCAACTCCCTGCGACTGAAGAATTTCCGCTCTATCGATTAAGAATTTGCACAGAATCTAGCGCCCCCGATTCCGGGGGCCTAATCTTTGTGCATGCCAATCCTTCGACAGAATTCTCTTCCTTTATCTCGCAACGAACGCCTCGATCGCCTGCCGGTCACGGGCAAGCACAAGAAACTCCTCATCGGCTCCGGCATTGGCTGGGCGCTCGACGCCATGGACGTCGGCCTCATTTCCTTCATCATGGCCGCCCTCGCCGTCCACTGGGGCATCACGCCCACCGAGTCCTCGTGGCTCGCCTCCATCGGCTTCATTGGCATGGCCATCGGCGCGACCTTCGGCGGGCTGCTTGCCGATAAGTTCGGCCGCCGCCACGTCTTCGCCCTCACGCTGCTCGTCTACGGTCTCGCCACCGGCGCCTCCGCGCTGTCCACGGGCCTGGTCATGCTGCTCGTCCTCCGCTTCCTCATCGGCCTGGGCCTGGGCGCAGAGCTCCCCGTCGCCTCGACGCTCATCTCCGAGTTCTCTCCGGTCAAGGTCCGCGGCCGCATGGTCGTCCTCCTCGAGGCCTTCTGGGCCGTGGGCTGGATCCTTGCCGCCGTCATCGGCACCTTCGTGGTCGGCGCGCATGACTCCGGCTGGCGCTGGGCCCTCGCGCTGGGCATGGTGCCGGCGTTCTACGCCCTCTACGTGCGCCTCCACCTTCCGGAGTCCGTGCGCTTTCTCGAGTCCCGCGGCCGGCACGAGGAGGCCGAGGAAATCGTCGCCTCCTTCGAGGCCGCCGTCCCCACCGACGCAGAGCTTGCCGATGCCCCCTCCACTCCCACCTTCGCCGAAGACGACGTCACCTCCCGCTCCATTTGGTCACCGTCCCTGCGCGGGCGCACCGCAGCACTCTGGACGGTCTGGTTCTGCGTCAACCTCAGCTACTACGGCGCCTTCGTGTGGATTCCGTCGCTGCTCGTAGCGGACGGCTTCTCGCTCGTGAAATCCTTCTCGTTCACTCTCATCATCACGCTGGCGCAGCTGCCGGGCTACGCGATGGCCGCCTGGCTCATTGAGGTCTGGGGCCGACGCGTGACGCTCGCCGCTTTCCTCGTGGGCTCCGCCTGCGCCGCGGGTCTCTACGGATTCGCGCATACGGAATGGCTCATCCTCGTCGCCGGCTGCCTGCTCTCCTTCTTCAACCTCGGCGCGTGGGGCGCGCTCTACGCCGTGGGCCCGGAGCTCTACCCCACGCACCTGCGCGGCGCAGGCACGGGTGCCGCCGCTGGCTTTGGCCGCCTCGCCTCCATCATCGCGCCACTCCTCGTCCCGCTCATCCTCGCCGGCGCGGGCTCCGGCTGGCTCTTCGCGCTTTTCGCGGCCGCCTTCGCTCTCGCGGCGCTCGCTGCCTTCGCTCTCCCTGAGCAACGCGGCAAGGCGCTTTCCTAGATCTGCTCTACAATCGCGGGCATGCGCTCTTCCCGTCTGACCCCCACTCTGGTCCTCGCCCTCGGCGGCTACGTGGGGGTCATCGTTGCCCTCACCCTGCTCAAGGCCTTCTTCCAGATCGGCTACCTGTGGCTGCCCGAGAACCAGGTGGCCCGCGAGATTCGTCTCCGTCCCTTGGCGGAGCTCGACGGCACCTCGTGGTTCGGTCCCGTCTTCGGCTACGGCGGCAACTTCGCGCTCTTTGTCCCGCTGGGCGTCCTGCTCTTCATTCTCCTGCGCCGCATTGGGCCTGTTACCGCGTGTGGCTTCGGCCTCTCGCTCACGGTGGAGACCCTCCAATACGCCTTTGGTCTCGGCCGCAGCGACATCGACGACCTCATATTCAACACCCTCGGCGCATTCGCTGGCGCCGCCTTCGCCTCCTGGTGCGGGCCACGGTTTCACCGCCTGTGGATCTGGCTAGGCATCCTCACGACCGCGGTGTTCGTGGTCCTCGCCGCGCTCGGACCACGGCTCGGCGATCCGGACAAGGTGAAGGACGTTTCGGCGCCTTCAGTTACTTCCCAGGAATTGCCAGGTAACGCGTAGCCGCGTGTAGGGCTCCCGCCAGCCTCGTGTCCCATACTGAGTTCATGCGTTTGAGAGGCGCATACCTTTGAGAGAGATAGAGAGAGCCCCTGGTTCCGGGGTGGCGGCGTGAGACACCGCCTAAGGGACCCTTCCTAAGAGAGATAGAGTCGCCGTGAGCCCCAACCTTCGGGTTGGGGCTCACGGTGTTTTTCACTTCAAGCCAATGTGAGCCATAAACGCATCACGCGGCGACGCCACGTCAGCCTGAAAGGAAAACCGTAGCAGCGATGCGCCCCTAGCCGCGGGCCATATTGACGAACTTCGAGTAATGCAGCTGGTGCGCGACCGTCACGGTATCGATAGGGCCGCCGCGGTGCTTGGCCAGGATGATGTCGGCCTCGCCGGCACGCTCGTTATCGCGATCCTGAGAGTCCGGGCGGTAGAGCAGCATAACCATATCGGCGTCCTGCTCCAGCGAACCCGACTCACGCAGGTCAGCGAGCTGCGGCTTCTTGTCCGTACGGGCCTCAGGACCGCGGTTCAGCTGCGAGATGGCGATGAGCGGAACCTCGAGCTCCTTGGCGAGCAGCTTGAGGCTACGGGAGAACTCCGAGACCTCTTGCTGACGGGACTCGACCTTCTTGCCCGAGCTCATCAGCTGCATGTAGTCGAGGACGATCATGTCGAGGCCATGTTGCTGCTTGATCTTGCGGGCCTTGGTGCGGATCTCCATCATGGTGAGGTTCGGTGAGTCATCGATGAACATCGGCGCGTTGTCGATGCGCGTGATGGTCTCCTCGAGCTTGGACCAGTCTTCCGGCGAAATGCGGCCAGCACGCATATCCGCAAGCTTGACCTCAGACTCCGCGGAGAGCAAACGCATGAGGATTTCGTTCGCGGACATCTCGAGGGAGAAGATGACGGAGGTCTTGCCGTGGTGGAGGGAACACGAGCGCATGAAGTCCATGGCCAGCGTTGACTTACCCACACCCGGACGAGCGGCGACGATGACCATCTGGCCAGCATGGAGACCGTTGGTGAGCTTATCCAGATCGACAAAGCCGGTGGGAACGCCGAGTTCGACGCCGCCGTGTTCCTGCAGCTGCACAAGCTCATCGATGGTAGGCACGATGAGCTCGCTCAGCGGCTTGTAGTCTTCGGACTTCTTGCGCTGCGAGACGTTAAAGACGGCTTGCTGCGCGTCGTTAATGACGGATTCGAGCTCCGCGTCCTCCTGGGCCTCGTAGCCCAGCTGGACCACGCGCGTGCCGGCGTCGATGAGGCGACGGAGGACAGCCTTCTCCGCGACGATTTCTGCGTAATAGCGTGCGTTGGCTGCGGTAGGCACCGAGGCCAGCAGAGTGTGCAAATACGGGGCACCACCGGCGCGCTCGAGCTCGCCGTAGCGGTCAAGGCGGCCGCTGAGCACGACGGCATCGATTTCCTTGCCGTCAGCGAACAACGCCATGATGTGCTTGAAGATGATGGCGTGCGCCGGGTAGTAGAAGTCGTCCTCCGTGACGATCTCAGAGACCTCAGACGCCGTGGCCGGGCTAAGCAGCATGGCGCCCAGGACGCCCTGCTCCGCCTCGCGGTCAGCCGGCGGCTGGCGGAAGTTACCGTACGCGGCGTAATCGCCGTCGTTCGTGTGCTTGCCACGGCGGCCGGTGCCGCGGCCGAAGCGGCGCGGTTTCTCCTCCGGGGGCGCGGGCTCCATGGGCCCAAAATCCTCTTCCGGCGGCGCGTAATTGTCGTCATCAAAACTTGGCGTAGTCACCAGGTGTCCCCTCTTTCATCCGTCTGCGTCCCTACTCTAGTTCAGCGTCCTGACACGGCCAGAACGTCTAGTCTCGTCTACCCCCTGGGCACAAATTGCACCGTTATCCACAGCAACCTGTAGAAACCCCAGGTGGTTAACAGCGGAAGATACATTTCCCATGGTCAGGCCTGTGGATAACTTTCACCGGCTCTGACCTGCAACGATCGTTTGCGCAGGTCAGAGCTATTTATTGCGGGTGTGAAAATCCTCACCAGATCCGTGGATAAGTGCCTTTACCTGCGGGAAAGCAGCCATGGCCGGAATGTGAAGATTGGGTAAAGGACAATAAGTTATCCACAGGTTACGCGAGTTTTCCACAATTTCACCGGCGAGCGGCCACAGACAGGAAAAATGCCACAGCGCCCCGGGCGCAATGCGAGAAGCCATCACCTCACATGATGGCCAGCCCGCGGCGCGGGGCGCTGCGGCGTGCTGTTGTCTTTGGGTCTAGACGCTACACGAGCGTAGACCGTCGTGCGCCAAAATTAGGCAGCGACGACCGAGAAGTTCACCTTGCCGAGAACGTCAGCGTGCAGCTTGAGCTCGACCTGGTAGTTGCCAGTCTTCTTGACGAGGCCCTTAGGAAGCACAACAATGCGCTTATCCAGCTTGGGGCCACCGGCGGTTTCGACCGCGGCAACGATGTCCTCTGCGGACACGGAACCGAAGAGCTTGCCCTTCTCCGAGGTCTTCACCGGCACCTTGATGTCGGTGAGCTGCTCGAGCTGGGTGCGAATCTCGCGTGCGTGGTCCAGGTCGCGAATTGCGCGAGCTTCCTGGGCGCGCTTGATGCCCTCGATCTGCTTCTCAGCACCACGGGTGGCAACGATGGCCAGACCGCGCGGAAGCAGGTAGTTACGTCCGTAGCCGTCCTTAACCTCAACAATATCGCCTGCGGCGCCGAGGTTCTCAACGGCAGCGGTGAGGATCAGCTTCATGATCCCTGCCTTTCAATTGAGTCTTTAATAATTTAGATTGCGTGTAAAACAGCTTTAGAACGGGGGTTCATCAGCGGCGCCGCCAAAGCCGCCAGCCGGCGGGGCGGAGTTCCACGGATCGTTAGCGGGTGCCTGCTGCTGCGATTGCTGGCCAAAGTTCTGGTTGTTGTTACCACCAAAACCGCCCTGCGATTGCTGCTGCTGGCCGGCATTGTTATTGCCGCCGCCAAAGCCGCCACCGAAGTTGCCGCCGTCCTGGATATTGTCATTGCCGCCGCCGTAGTTGCCGTTGCCGCCCTCACGGGGGTTACGGGCAACCTGTGCGGTGGCATAACGCAGAGACGGACCGACTTCGTCAACGTCGATCTCGAAAACCGTGCGGTTTTCACCTTCGCGGGTCTGGTAAGAACGAGCCTTCAGGCGACCGGTCACGATAATGCGCATGCCTTTCGTGAGGGTCTCGGCCACGTTCTCCGCCGCTTGGCGCCACACGTTGCAGGTGAGGAACATTGCTTCGCCGTCTTCCCACTGGTTCGTCTGCGAGTTGTAGCGACGAGGGGTCGAGGCGACGCGGAAGTTAGCAACAGCTGCTCCCGCCGGGGTAAAACGCAGTTCCGGGTCAGCAACGATGTTGCCGACGACCGTGATGTTGGTGTCTCCCTGAGCCATGATGTCTCCTTACAAGCGTTGGTTACTGATGTACCCAGTATCCGCTATTTGCTGTCAGTGCGCAGAACCTTGGTACGCAGAACGTTGTCGTTCAGGTTCAGACGACGATCGAGCTCGAGCACAGATGCGGACTCGCACTCGAGGGTGACGACGGCGTAGATGCCTTCGTCCTTCTTGTTGATCGGGTAGGCCAGACGGCGCTTGCCCCAGATATCAACGTTTTCTACCTTGCCGTTCTCTTCACGCACGGTGGAGAGGAACTTGTCCAGGGACGGGGCAACGGTGCGTTCATCCTGGGTAGGATCCAGAATGATCATGACTTCGTAGTGACGCACGGACCTCATCACCTCCTATGGTCTAGTAATTGTTTTTCGGCCACATCACCTTTGCGGATGTGGCAGGAGGGTTCGTTGCGTCAAGCAACCCCACGAGAATACCCCACATGCAGGTAAAAACGGAAATCGCCGCCGGCCCCAGCGGGGCAGGCGGCGAATGACAAAAGTGTAATTCCGAAGTGTGGTTCTGGACCCAGAGTTACGGCAGCTGCTGGCCGCCGGGCGCGGCGAAGAAGACGGCCGTTCCCGCCGGAATGATGGTGAGGAACACCAAGGCGAGGAGCCCCAGCACGATGGGCACCGTGCGGTTGGAGCCCGGCTCGCCCTTCTGGAACGTGTAGTAGGCACCCATCACGCAGCAAAAGCCGATGACGATGGACACGATGCCCACGATGGTGAAGGTCATTTCGCGAAATCTCCTGCTAGTAGATCGGTGCCATTGTCCGCGAGCACCTTGTCGCGGCTCTTGCCCAGCATCTGACGGATGACGAGCACGGCAATGGCGAGGATGAAGCCGTCGCGCAGACAGATGGCGAGGTCGAGCATCTCTCCCGGCAGGCCCTTGTTCTCCACGCCATGCATGTGGAGCATGAGGATGGGCCAGACGAGGGCATCGAAGAAGCCCCACGTGAAAATGAGCCGCCAGTTGGGCAGCGCGAGGACGGCCGGCACGAGCAGCCACAGCGAATACTGCGGCGACCACACCTTGTTGAGCATGAGGAAGGCCACGAGGATGAGGAAGACGAGCTCCGCCACGCGCGGGGTGCGCTGGGTCCGCAAACCAAAGATGAGGATGCCCACGCACAGCGCGAGGAAGCCCACGAGCGAGAAGACGTTGACAAACTCGGCCGACATGGGCAAGTTGGGGACGTTGCGCGCAATCATCGCGTAGAGCGTCGTCCACTCCCAGCCACGCGTGGAGTTGAGGCGGAAGAACTCGTACCAGGCATCCGGGTAGAGCAGCGCGATCGGAATATTGACGACTGCCGCCGCGCACACGGCACCGCCAAGCAGCCTGAAGAAGGGCACGAAGCGACGGTGCCGGATGGCGAGCACGAGGAACGCGCCGAGCATGAACAGCGGCCACATCTTAAACGCGAAGCCCAGGCCGATGAGGATGCCGCCCAGCCAGTTTTTGCGCTTGCTCACGGCAAGCAGCGCGGCGACGGCCAACGTGATGGATGGGATGTCCCAGTTGGTGAAGCCATGCATGATGACGAGCGGGCTCGCGGCGACGAGCAAGCCGTCCCAGAGACGGTTGCCGAGGAGCTCGCCCACCATGCGCAGGGTCGCCACCCACATGATGGCCATCGTGAGCGCGGTAAGCGCGAAGTACCAACCAGCGTCGGCGACGGCCCACGAAACGAGCGGATACGTCGTACGCGCGAGCCAGCCCTCAAAGCCCTGGAAGAGACCAGCGAGGACCGGGTACTCCATGTAGCGAGTGAGATCGCCCTCCTGCCACGAGTACGCGTAGACGAAGCCCGGCTTGTCCAGACCGCGTCCGCCGTAGAGCGGAATGATGTCGTTATAGCAGAACGAGGTGTACTGGCGCGCGCCCGCCCAGTTGAGCGAGACCGTGCCGTCCTCATTCTTGATGCCACCCGCGCAGTTGGCCTTGGCCAGGTAAGCGAAGGCGAGGAAGACCCAGCCAACGGAGAGAACCCACCGCATGGCGTTGACGGGGCGCGAGGCATGCGTGCCGCGCGGGCCGCCGAAGAAATCGACAAGCCCGCGGGCGAGAGGCTCCCGGGAGAGAGCAGTGACGGTCATGCGCGCGGCCTACTGGTTGAGGAAGTCGTTGACGGCGTTGTTGAGGTCATTGCCCAGCTGCGTGAGCGCATCCTGATTTCCGCCGCCGGTGCCGCCGTTGCCATTCTCCGCCGGTGCAGCCGGGGCCGCGGGAGCGGCCGGCGCGGCGGGCGACTCTTGGCCGCCCGCGGGGGCATCGGCAGGATTTTCGTCATCCGGGGCATCGGAAGCAGCGGCGTCATCCGTCGAAGAATCCGACCATGTATTGGAGGAACCGGAGGACCAGGACGGGTCATAGTAGTAGCCAGAACCCGCCGTGCCCGTGCCGTAGCGGACCGGGACGGCGTCGGGGAAGTACTCGAAGTCCTGGTTCTCGAGCGAGGTGTCGAGGATGGACTTCCAAATCTGCGTCGCAGCGCCGGAGCCGTACATGATGCCGCCCCAGGCGTTGTAGATAGCAGACGTGTTGTCGGCGGTGCCGACCCACACGGCGGTAGCCAGCTGCGGGGTGGAACCAATCATCCACGTGTCGCGGTTCGCGCCAGTATCGCCCAGCTGCGAGGTACCGGTCTTCGCAGCGGACGGACGGCCGCCCGCCAGCGCGCCATTGGACCAAGCTGCGATGGGCTCCATGGCCTCGATGACGTTGCGGGCCACCTGCTTGGACACGCGACGCTCGCCAGTGTCCTCCGGGCGCTCATAGAGCACCTCGCCGGAGGAATCCGTCACGCGCTGCACGAAGTGAGTGTCGTGCCAGATGCCATCGTTGGTCAGGGTCGCGACGACGGTCGCCATGTCGATGGCGCGGGACGGGTACTGGCCCAGGATAATGCCGTCGTACGGACGCTGGCCTTCCTCGCTCAGCGTCTTATCGCCATTGGCGTAGGTCGGGGCGATGCCCAGGGCGTGGCCCATGTCCGCAGTGTCCTGCGACTTATTCGCAAGGTCCGCCTGGAGGCGCTGGAAGGACGTGTTGTAGGAGTTCTTCAGCGCTTCCTTGAGCGAACAGCTACCGCACGAGCCGCCCTCGTCGTTGTTCACAATGATGTTCGTGCCTTCAAGCTGGTACGGCGCGGAGGAGTAGTACGTGTCCGTGCTAATTCCCTGCTGGACAGCTGCGGCGAGCCCGATGATCTTGAAGATCGAGCCGGTCTGCATGGGAGCATTGGCGTAATCCCAGCCGTTGGCGTCGTGACCGCCGAAGTAGCCGCGCACAGCGCCCGTCTTCGGGTCGACGGTCACGGCTGCGGCGCGGGCATCCTCCTGGAGCGGGGCGAGGGCGGTATCGGCGGCATCGAGAGACGCGTTCTGGACGTTCATGTCGATGGTCGTCGTAATCTGCAGGCCACGGGTCTGCACGTCTTCCTCGGTGATGCCGATGGTGCCGAGCTCGGCGATGACCTGGTTCTTGATGTGGCCGTTGGCGCCGGTGGCCTCCGTGTACGCGGAGTACTCAGAGGGGTCGCGCGTCTGCGGGAACTGCATCCCGGCGCGCTCCGAGGCGTCGAGGACGCCCATCTCCACGAGTCCATCAAGCACGTAGTTCCAGCGGCCAGCGGAGGCCTCAGGGTCGACGGCCGGGTCGAGGGCAGACGGCGCCTGGATGACGCCGGCGAGCAGCGCGGACTCTTCCGTGGTGAGGTCCTCGACGTTCTTATTGAAGTAGGCGTTGGACGCCGCCTGGATACCGTAGGCGTTGCGACCGAAATAGACCGTGTTGAGGTACGCGTTGAGAATGGTCTCCTTGTCCCACTCGTTGGTCATCTTGACGGAGTAGATGAGCTCGCGAGCCTTGCGCACGTAGGACCGCTCGTTGCCCACGAGCGTGTTCTTCACGTACTGCTGGGTAATCGTCGAACCACCACCGGCGGTGGGGTTGCCGGTGAGCTGACCCACGACGGCGCGACCGAAGCCGGTGAAGGAAAAACCGGAGTTTGTCCAGAACTCGCGGTCCTCAGCGGCCAAGACCGCGTCCTGCATGTGTTGCGGAACCTGCTCGAGCTTGACCTGCGTGCGGTTGCCCTCCGGCGGGACGAGGCGGGCGAGCTGCGTCTGGCCGTCGTTCGCGTAGATGGTGGTAATCTGCTTATTCGCCAGTTCCTGGGGTTCAGGAACCTTGTACTGCGAGTACGCGAAAGCAAATAGTCCGAGCGGGATGAGGATCGCCGCGAGCAGGACGATCAGCACGATCCATGGCCAGCGGCGACGCTTCTTCTTCGTCGGCTGTGCGGCCTTGGCACGCGTCCTCGCAGCTGACGTGTTGTCGAGAGCGTGACGGCCCCGGGACTCGCCGGTGCTCTTCGGTTGTTCGGAATCGGTCACCTGTGCGCCTTTTCTTCAAGTGGTGGAGAGGTATCTCTTTAAACCTTAAAACTTAACACGCAATCCTGGGATTCCTAATAGACCGTGGCCGTTTCCAGCAGATGGTTCCAGTGACATGTAGGACACACTTCCACGGCATGGACGGTGAATTCCTCCCCGCGGGCGGCGAGCTCCGCGCCGATCTCCGCGACTTCGGCGGGCGGGCGGGCGCTCCCGGCGCGCCGTCCGAGGACGTCGCCGAAGATCCAATACGTCACGCGCATGGGACTCGCGCAGATCGGACACGGACGCGGGGAGTCCACGCCGTGATGGGTGGCGGCGGCGCGCAGCAAGAAGTCCGCGTCGCAGATCTCATCGCGCTGGAGCCTGCCGTCCCGAAAATCGCGCAGGTGCGCCGCCCGCTCCCACGCGTGGGAGACAGGGTGCTTGGTTCGAACTCCGGGAATCACGGCACCCAGCCTAACCCACGCCTCCCCGCACTGGGCTTCAACGATCCAGTCTCTCCAGGTCCCCACTTCTGGTAAATTCCCCGCTAGCTTGGCTCCCGGAAGCGCGATAGTCGCGCGGAAAGGAAATACATCAATGTCACAGAAGGTGCGCGTCGCCATTGCCGGCGTGGGCAACTGCGCCACGTCGCTCATCCAGGGCGTGGAGTTCTACCGCGACACCCCGGCGGAGCAGAAGATCCCGGGGCTCATGCACACCGTCTTCGGCGGCTACCACGTGGGCGACGTCGAATTCGTCGCTGCCTTTGATGTGGACGCGGCCAAGGTGGGCCACAACCTCGCAGACGCCACCCGCACGGAGACGTCCTGCACGATCACCATCGCGGACATCCCGGAGTTGGGCGTGACCGTCCAGCGCGGCCCGACGCTCGACGGCCTGGGCACGCACTACCGCGAGGTCATCGAGGAGTCCGAGGCCGAGCCGGTGAACGTGGCGCAGGCGCTGCGCGACGCCCAGGTGGACGTCCTCGTGTCCTACCTGCCAGTGGGCTCGGAGGAGGCGGATAAGTTCTACGCTCAGGCCGCGCTCGACGCAGGCTGCGCCTTCGTCAACGCCCTCCCCGTCTTCATCGCCTCGGATCCGGAGTGGGCCCAGAAGTTTACGGACGCGGGCGTGCCCATCGTGGGCGACGACATCAAGAGCCAGGTGGGTGCCACGATTACCCACCGCGTCCTGGCCAAGCTCTTCGAGGACCGCGGCGTGCGCCTTGACCGCACCATGCAGCTCAACGTGGGCGGCAACATGGACTTCAAGAACATGCTCGACCGCACGCGCCTGGAGTCGAAGAAGGTCTCCAAGACTCAGGCGGTGACCTCCAACCTCCACGAGTCCCCGCTCGCGGGCAAGGTCCATGACCACAACGTCCACATCGGCCCCTCGGACTACGTGCCGTGGCTGGACGACCGCAAGTGGGCCTACGTGCGCCTCGAGGGCTCGGCCTTCGGCGAGGTTCCGCTCAACCTCGAGTACAAGCTGGAGGTCTGGGACTCCCCCAACTCCGCTGGCGTCATCATCGACGCTGTGCGCGCCGCGAAGATTGCACTCGACCGCGGCCTGGGCGGCCCCATCCTGCCTGTCTCCTCCTACCTGATGAAGTCCCCGCCGGTGCAGCTGGGTGACGAGGAGGCCCGCGCACAGCTCGAGGCCTTTATTCGCGGGGAGTAGCCAGAATGCGACGGCTTCGATATATTTAGTTTCTATGAATGAACAAGATGCGGAGTCTCCCTCGAGCTTCGAGGTCGCGCTCGAGGTGAGTACGGAGCTGCAGCCGGCGCTTAACAAGCTCATGGTCATCTTCCAGCGCACGACGGAGGGCTCGCGGCTTACCACCTCGCAGGTTTCCATCATGAACCAGCTCAAGCGCCGCGGCCCGTCCCGGGTGTCCGCCATCGCGGAAGCCGAACTCATTCGCATGCCCACCGCTTCGAATGCCCTGTATCAGCTGGAGTCGCGCGGCTTCGTCGAGCGCATGCGGGATGAAAAGGATCGCCGCGGCGTCCTCGTCGCACTCACGGAATTGGGCGAGGCCGAACTCAACACCGTCTCCCGCCAACGTGCGGAAGCACTCGCGGAAATTCTTCGCTGGCTCGAGCCCGAGGATCTGGAGACGGCGAACGAGTTCACGGGTCTTATCAGCCGCCTGGCTACCGTTTATCAGCCGCCGCGATTTTCCCAAAACGGATAGGGGCCGCTAATAATAGAGGAAAGCACGCTCCTCATTGATTCGGTGACTATGGCTAAAAATTCCGCGGCATTCCCACCCGCTCTGGCAGACCCTTCGGTTCCCCTGCGTCTTCTCGTCTTGTGGAACCCGGCCACGCCTGGCGCGGAGCAGTCCACCGGCGCCATCGACGTCGCCGCGTGGCTCGGCCGCAGCACCCGCGTACGCGTGCGCGTCGCCTCCACCTTCGTGCAACCCTGGGCGTCGGCCCCACTCGCCAAGCTGGGCGGCAAGTATAAAAAGTGGCTCAAGGCAGAATCGTCCGCCTACGCAGATGCCGTACGCAAGCGGCTCGCAGACTCCACACTGGAGAAGAAGCACTGGGACAAAGAGCCCTCCGCCCTCCTCGTCGGCCCCAGCCAGCCACGTTTGCTTACCGATGCCGCCGCGGACTTCAAGGCGGACATTATCCTGCTCGGCCCCCATCAGGCCGCGCCCAAGCACCGCCTCCTCGCGGGGTCTACCGCAGATAGCCTCTTGCACTACTCCCCCGTCGCCGTAGGGCTTACTCCCGCTGACGCCAAGCTCGCCAAGGGCGGCGTGAAGCGCATCAACTTTGCGTTCAGCGAAGACCACCACGAGGGACAAGACCGCGCCCTGCGCCAGGCAGCCTCGCTCGCCGCACGCCTCGACGTCCCGCTGCGTCTCGTCGCGTTCTCACCCACCGGGCTCATCCACCCGCCGCTCAATGCGCAAGTCGACGTCACGAAGAAGCTCGCCACGGAGTGGCACGAGCACACGCTCTCCCTTCTCGATCGCGCGACGGATCTCGTCCAGGACGAGTTCCCGCAGCTCGAGGTCTCCTCCGTACTCGGCTCCGGCGCGGGCTGGCAAGGCGCCGTGGACGCGGTGAAGTGGAAGAAATCTGACCTCATGGTTTTCGGTTCCAACCCCATCTCGCCCTTTGCCCGCGTCTTCTTGGGCTCGCACGCCACGGAGCTCCTCCCCCACCTCATGGTCCCCGTCATCGTCATTCCGGCTGAGGTTTAGACTTCAACTATGACCAGGCCTGAGCATCCGGAAAACGACCTCGACTCGCTCCTTGATTCCATGAACAAGCAGCCGCCCGAGCCACATACGTTCGACGAGCTTGCCGATGCCCCCGATCCCCTCAAGCTCGCCCGCGCCTCCCGCCGCTCCACGCGGCAGGCCATCATCTTCCCGCTCCTCATCGTCGCTGTCTCGCTGCTCATCGGCCTCGGCTCGCTACCGATTATCCGCTCCTTCGGCGGGCCGCTCTGCGCAACCGGCGAGGCAGACTGGCTGTGCACCGACACCGCCCGCTGGCTCTGGATGCCGCTGGCCATGCTCACCCCCACCCTCGGCATGGTGGGCTCCGGCGTCATCATGATGCGCAAGCTCAACGGCTACGTCCGCTGGTTCGTCTGGATGGGCACCTTCTGGTTCTGCGCCCTGCACTTCATGCTCTGGGGCATCGACGTCCTCCAGGTGTTCCTCAACGCCCAGAACCTCTAAGCTCCCCAGTTCCTTGCGCAAGGAACGGACTTAGGACGCGAGCTGGGCTGCGACCTCCGCGCAGTCCGGACGGCCGCAGTGCTGCGTCTCGACATGCGAGGCGCAGTCATCGCAGATGAGCACCTGGCGGCGGCAAGTGTCCTCGTTGATGCAGTTGTGGAAGGTATTGGTCGCCGAACCGCAGTGGACGCAGTAACCGAGCTGGATAAAGCCGGGGTCTTCGAGGCCCTGGCCAAACTCGTGGTGCATGCGGCCGTCGAAGACGTAGAGCGAGCCCTCCCACAGCCCGTCATTGCCGAACTTCTCGCCGTAGCGGACGATACCGCCGTCGATTTGGTAGACCTCTTTGAAGCCGCGGTTCTTCATGAGCGAGGAAAGAATCTCGCAGCGAATGCCACCTGTGCAGTAGGACACGACCGGCTTGTCCTTCATCCAGTCGTACTTGCCGGACTCGAGTTCCTCGATAAAGTCGTGCGTCGTGGTGACATCCGGGACGACGGCGCCTTTGAACTTGCCGATCTCGGCTTCCATTGCGTTGCGGCCATCGAAGAAGACGACCTCGTCGCCGCGCTCTTCCACCAGCTTGTTGACTTCTTCTGGCTTGAGGTGGACGCCGCCGCCGATGACGCCGTTCTCGTCGACCTTAAGCTCGCCCGGCGCGCCGAAGGCCACGATCTCGTCGCGGACCTTGACGGACAAGCGCGGGAAGTCGTCTGCGCCGCCCTCGGACCACTTGAACTCCATGTTTTTGAAGCCCGGGTACTCCTTGGTCACGCGCACGTAGCGCTTACACGCCTCCATGTCGCCGCCCACGGTGCCGTTGATGCCATGCTCGGAGATGAGGATGCGCCCCTTGAGTCCCAGGGACTCGCACAGGGTGCGCTGCCACAACATGACGGCCGTGGGATCCGCGATGGGAGTAAAGGCGTAGTAGAGGAGAATTTTGCTGATGCTCACGCCTGCAATTCTAAGCGTGAGCACAGCAGATTCCAGAATTTAGCGCTTCTGGTAGAGCGCGGACTTACGCGCGAAGACCGGGTCCGAGGTGACGAGCACGCCGAGGTTGCGGAAGATGCCCTCGTCAACGGAACCCAGGATGGTCGTCGTGTGGACGTCACAGCCCTCGAGGTTCTTGAGCTGCTCGAGTGCCAGGCGCGCGTGCTCGTCCTTGGCGGCCGACACAGACAGGGCGATGAGCACCTCGTCCGTGTGCAGGCGCGGGTTGCGTGAGCCCAGGTGCTTCGTCTTCAGCGTCTGAATCGGCTCGATGGACTCCGGCGAGAGCAGGTGGATGTCATCATCGATGCCTGCAAGGTGCTTAAGCGCGTTAAGCAGCATGGACGAGGAACAGCCGAGCAGTTCGCTCGTGCGGCCGGTGATGATGGTGGCATCGGCAAGCTCGATGGTGGCAGCGGGCTCGCCGGTCTCCTCGGCCTTGGCGCGGGCCGGGGCCACGACGGGACGGTCGGTGGCCTTGATGCCAGCCTTCGCCATGACGACGGCGGCGCGATCCGACATCGTGGTGTCGAGGCCCAGGCGGGCTTCCTCGACGAGCGCCTTGAAGTAGCGGCGGATGATCTCCTGCTGCGAGGCGGCGCGGCAGACCTCGTCGTCCGTGATACAGAAGCCGGCCATATTGACGCCCATGTCCGTGGGCGACTGGTAGGGCGTGCCGCCGGTGAGCTTCTCCAGCATGGTCTTGAGCAGCGGGAAGGCCTCGACGTCGCGGTTGTAATTGACCGTGGACTCGCCATGGGCAGTGAGGTGGAAGTGGTCGATGATATTCGCGTCGTTGAGATCGACCGTTGCGGCCTCGTACGCGAGGTTGACGGGGTGCTCGAGCGGCAGGTTCCAGATGGGGAAGGTCTCAAACTTCGCGTAACCGGCCTTCACGCCGCCCCGGATCTCGTGATAGACCTGGCTCATCGCGGTAGCAAGCTTGCCGGAGCCGGGGCCCGGGGCGGTGACAACGACAAGATCGCGAGTGGTAGGCGCGAACTCGTTGCGGCCGAACCCCTCGTCCGAGACGACGAGGTCGAAGTCCGCCGGGTAGCCCGGGATGACGCGGTGGCGCGAGACCGTAAGCCCCAAGCGCTCGAGGCGATCGATGAACGCCTCCGCCATCTTGTTGCCGTCTTCGAGCTGCGTCATGACGACGTTCTGGACAAGGAAGCCGCGGCCGCGGAAGACGTCGATGAGGCGCAGAACGTCGTCCTCGTACAGGATGCCCAGATCCGCACGGACCTTCTGGCGCTGGATGTCCTTGGCGTTGATGCACACGAGGATTTCGACGTCGTCCTTGATGCGCTCCAACATCGCAATCTTGTTGTCCGGGGTGAAACCGGGCAGGACGCGGGAAGCGTGCATATCGTCGAAGAGTTTGCCACCCATCTCTAGGTAGAGCTTGCCGCCAATCTGTTCGCGGCGGGCGTTGATGTGTTCGGACTGGAGCTCGATGTATTTCTCGCGGTCAAAGCCGATAGCGTGCGTCATGTAGTGGTGCCTTCCGGGGCGCTCGAGGGGTCCATCAAACACCGCGTTGCCGCGGGTCTGGGACGTCTAACATTCCGCACGAAAAGCTTACACCCGTCCGCGTTTCCTTTTTGAAAGCCCAGTTCAACCGCATGATTTCGCCGCCAGACAAGAAAGGAGGAAGCGCCTCGGCGCTGCCAAAAAGTGTAGGGGTGGCAACGAGGGCGCTTCCTCTGGTTCTCTTACAGTGGTGAAGTTTAAAGCCATTCCCAGGCTGTCACTCAGGTGACTAATCATGATTATGCACGAGAAAAGCGAAATCTCCTCAGCATTTTGTTGATATGTCGCCATCTCATGTAAACGATAGAAACATACTCTCCGCGTGAACTGCGTTAACGGCGTCAACTTATGAACGAAACACCATATTATGAATTACATCACACCGCGTCGCGGGCGGCTTGTTGCCCGTATTTTTCACTCGCTTTGCTTCGGCCAAGAGATGGGAGCGCATGGTGATACCAGGAAAGTACGGTAAGCAAGTCTTGCTTTCCATCCCGTGACTACGATAAACATCATGCCCGAAGGTCACCTCATCCATCATCTCGCGAACCGCCTCAACGCAGAGCTGCGCACCGGCCCGCTGAGCGTCACGAGCCCGCAAGGACGCTTCGCCGCTGAGGCCGCACTTCTCGACGGCACGACCATCGACTTCGCAGAGGCCCGTGGCAAGCACCTCTTCATTCACTTCGACGCCCCCTCGCCGGAGCACACCGTCCATATCCACTTAGGCCTCATCGGCAAGCTCTACTTCGAAGCCCCCGAGGATGACTGGGGACACATCCGCCTGCATATCAGCAATGAGACGTTGGCCACGAACCTGCGCGGTCCGCAATGGTGCCGACTCATCACCGACGCTGAATACGACGCCGCGCTGAAGAAGATCGGCCAAGATCCCGTGCGCGAGGACGCCGACCCAGAGTTTCTCTGGACCAAGGTGCACCGCTCCGCACGTTCCGTAGGCTCGTTGCTCATGGACCAACACCTCTTTGCCGGGGTGGGCAATATCTACCGTGCGGAGGTCCTCTTCCGCCAGGGCATCTCACCGTTCACGCCGGGCAAGGAGCTCACGCGCGCAGAATTCGACGCCCTGTGGGACGACCTCGTGACACTCATGCGGATTGGCGTGCGCGACGCCCGTATCGACACGGTCCGTCCCGAGCACACGCCGGAGGCCATGGGCCGCCCGCCGCGCAAGGACGACCACGGCGGCGAGGTCTACGTCTACCGCCGCGAAGGCATGGCCTGCTACGTGTGCGGCTCCCCCATCCACGAACAGACCATGGAGGGGCGCAACCTTTTCTGGTGCCCCACGTGCCAGCCAAGGCAATCAGCGTAAACGACTCCACGCACGTTTGTCCGCGCCCAGCTGTTAAAAGTCGGGCCAGGCGAGGTAGGTGCTAGTCGACATGACTCCAGTCTCTCATCTTTTGGGAATAATGGGTCCCGTGTGTGGCCGTGATGTCCTTTTCAGCACGCCCGAATAGCTCGGGGCGCCATGCGACGCCGCACCGGGCAGCAGCGGGTCGCGGTGGCCGGGAAGGCGCCGCAGGAGAATTACAACATCGCGCCCACTCATACGATGCCGGTGCTGCGGCCGTTTCGTGGGGTTCCGACCCTCGGGCCGGCGGTGTGGGGCTAACCGCCGAAGACTGTCTTCAAAGCCCACGGTGAGACGGCTTTCGACAAGCCAACCTTCGCAGGGTCGGAGCCGTGTGTGTTCATCACGGAAGGTTGGTACGAGTGGACGGCCGATGATGACCCCGCGCCGGGGACCAGCGGAAGCAGCCCTGGTTCATGTACGCCGGTGGAGGCCGATTTTTATTGCTGGGCTGTGTAAGGCGGTAAATGGGGTGGTGTACGCGACGATGGTGACCACGGCGGCCGCCCCGGAAATGAAGTGGTTGCATCACCGGATGCCGCGGGTGCTGGTGTCGGGAGAAAGGGTTGGGGAGGCCGTGGTGCGGGGAGCGCTGATGGTTCGAGCCACGCGGTCGATTAGATGTGCCGCTGGCTTGAGGGTAATGAAGTGACTTTGCGGGAGATGGCAGTAGGGCCGCCCGGGCACAGGTTGGGTGGCCTGGTGAGCGAGAAGGCGGATAAGGTGGGCGGCAACGTGGCTAACAACGGTCCGCATTTGATGGGGCGGTAGTCCGATGCACTGGGGTTGAGGGTGGGGCGAAGCCGGGGTTCGTATGCCCGGAAGCCGCGGCGGGGAGCTGGGGAATAGTGCGTTTCTTGTGGGGTGGGAATGCGGAAGCGGCGGGGCGCGGGGTGGTCCCCGCGGCTCCCGCCGCTTCTATGTTGGGTCAGTGTTGAGGTCGGGTGGCCTCAGCGCTGGCCCTGGGTGCGCTGTTTAGTCCTGGCGCTTGCGCAGAGTCATCAATGCCGTTCCGACGAGGATCAGCAGTGCTGCGATCCCTACCGGAATAGCGACGTTTGCGCCGGTGCGTGCCAGTGCGGACTGGCTGCTGGACTCCGCCTGCTCCGGCTGGCTGCCCTGTTGGCCGGAGCCGCCGGAGCTGCCACCCGAGTTGCCCGGAGCGGCTGGCTGCTCGCTCGGCTTCTCGGACTCGCCTGGCTTGCCCGGCTCACCTGGCTCACCCGGCTTGCCCGGCTTGCCCGGCTCACCTGGCTTACCCGGCTTACCCGGCTCACCTGGCTTACCCGGCTTACCCGGCTCACCCGGCTTACCCGGCTTACCCGGCTCACCCGGCTTGCCCGGCTTACCTGGCTCGCTCGGCTTCTCACTCGGGGTAGACGGCTCACTCGGCTTCTCACTCGGAGTGGACGGCTCACTCGGCTTCTCACCCGGAGTAGACGGCTCACTCGGCTTCTCACCCGGAGTAGACGGCTCACTCGGCTTCTCACCCGGCGTGGACGGCTCGCTTGGGTCCGTCGGCTTGTCGCAGTTGCACTTGGTGCCCACACGGATCTTACGATCCTGCTTTCCCTGCGTGATGGTCTCGGAGGTTTCCGGATCGCCGACCGGTACGCCGTTCTCCAGCTTCCAGGTCTTGGTGATCTCCTTCGAGCCCTTCTTCCCCGCTTGATCCTCGACGACCTCGCCCGCTTCGAGGTTCGGGTCGTATTCAATCAGCGTGTCGTACGGAATTTCTTCCGTGTGCGTATCCGTCAACTCAGTCTTGCTTTCGGCAGGACCGACCTCGATGATTCGTGGCGACGGCGTGCTGATCTCGGACGTGGACTCGTCCTTCTTGACCTCGCCGTTGTTAACGGTCACCGTGACGGTGTGCTCGATCTCGCCCGGGGTGCCCTCCTGGATGACCTTTTGCTCGCCCGGCTGCAAATTCGGGTTGACGCGGATCTCGGTCTCAAATGGGGTCTTCTCAGTCCACTTGACCTCGGTAGAGGCAGGGTCGACCTTGGTGCCCACGCGGATGACCGCGTTGGTCGGCTCCTTGGTGCGCTCAGTAGTCACGGACGGCTCGCCGGACGGCTTGCCATCCACGATCTTCTGGGTGGAGGTGACAACCTCGGTACCCAACTCGCCCTGCTGGTCGACGACCTGCTCGCCGGCCTTCAGGTTCGGGTCGAAGACGATCTTCGTCTCGAACGGAACCGGCTTCTCAATCTTGGTGATGACCTCAGAATCCTCGGCGCCCGGGCCGTACTCGATGATCTCGTTGACCGGGTCCTTGGTCTGCTTCTCCTCAGGGGTCACAGTTGCCTGGTCGCCCTTAGCGGTGAAGTCCGCGGTGTAGGTCTTCTCGCCAGGCTCGCCCTTCTGGACGACCTTGATCTCACCCGGCTTGAGCTCCGGGTTCGGACGGGTTTCAACTTCAAACGGCACCTGGGCAGTCCAGGTGACCTTCTTGGAGACCTCGGATGGCTTGGTGCCGACCTTGATCACCTGATCCACCGGCTCCTCGGTGATTTCCTCAGTGATCTGCGGGTCGCCCGGCTTGGAGTTGATGATGTCACGCTTGATCGTCACCTTCTTCTTGCCTGGCTTGCCCTCGGTGACAGTCTCAGACGTGCCAGCCGGCATGTTCGGATCAAACTCGACCTTCACACCGAACGGGATTTCAGATTCCACGGTCTCGGTGGTCTCACCGGTGGTCTTCGTGCCAACACGGATAACCTGCTTGACCGGCTCCTTGGTGCGCTCATTAGTCACCTTAGGATCGCCGGACGGCTTGCCGTCCACAATCTTCTGCGTCGAAGTTTCGACCTCGGTTCCGAGCTGCCCTTCCTGATCGACGACCTGAGTACCCTTTTCCAGGGTGTTGTCGAAGACAATTTCAGTCTCAAACGGAATTGGCTTCTCGGTCTTGGTCACTAGTTCCGATGGCTCCACGCCGGGACCATACTCAACAATGCGAGTAACAGGTTCCTTCGTGGTCTTCTCCTCGGCTACCTCAGCCTTGTCACCCTTGGCGGTGAACTTAGCGGTGTAGGTCTTCTCGCCGTTTTCGCCCTCCTGGACGACCCTGGTTTCACCAGGTGCCAGGTCCGGGTTCTCGCGAACCTCGGTCGGGTACGGGATCGGAACCTTCCAGGTCACGTCCTTGGCGCTCTCCGCAGGCTTAGTGCCAACGACAACGACCTCGTTGACCGGCGCCTTAGTCCGCTCCCAGGTACCGTCCTTGTGCATCTTCTCGGAGCCCGGCTCGCCCTCGGTCTCGACCTTGTAGGTCCCTGCAGGGATGGTGTTGTCATATTTGTACTCGACCTTGAATGACACCTCACGCGTCGGAACGTCGACAACGTTGACCACAGCGTATGCGGTGTCCTCAGACCCGTCCTCGTAGGTCACGGTGACCGGAATTTTGACTTGGTCACCCGGCTTCGCATCCGCCGGTGCGGTTGCAGTGATCTCACCATTGTCGTCAATGGTGGCCGTCCAACCCGCCGGGAGTGTACCCAGCTTGTAAGGGTTTTCCTTAGCGACGCTGACATTGTCCGGCTTGTCGAGGTTCAACGGCAGCTTTGCGGTTTCACCCGGGTACACGGTCTCAACCGGGTAAGACGGCTCCGCCTCCCAATTGTTGGTCAGTTTCACGACGGTGGTGACGGGCACCTTCGGGGTCGAGCCGTCCGGAGCTGTAACAGTGACGGTGACGGTGCTCTGGTCACCCGGCTTAGCGTGTGCCGGCGGGGTGGAAGTGACTACACCGGTGTTCGGGTCGACCTTGTAATTCCAGCCGTCAACCTCCTGCTCGGTGATTGGCTCGTCATTGTCGTCAACGCCGAAGGAGAACTTCGACCCCTTCGGAGCGTCCTGGACCTGGTGATCCACAGCTTTGTTCGGGCCGGTGACCTTGACGTCGTAGGTCGGAGCAATATCGCTCTTGAGCACAACGACGGTGCCCTTGACCTGCTGCGGCTTGTCGGCGTTGTCGTAGTATGCGAGCACCGGAACGTTCAAGATGTAGCCCTCGGGTGCTGTCCGCGGGATCGCAGTGGTGATCTCGCCAGTGGTCTCGTCGATCTTGACGGTCCACGTACCGCTATCGTCAGTGTAGGTGAACTCCGTCTTGCCGTCCTCGAAGGTGTAGCGCTTCGGGGCTTCATCGGTCGTGTTGCCACTCAGGCCACGCTCGGGAAGCGTCGGCGTCAGGGTGACCTTGTGTCCGGGTCTATCAGTCACCGTGTCGTAATCGGGGATCTTGATGTCCACGATCGCCTGGAACTGGACCTCAATCTCATCCGTGGTCTGGTCCGGGTAAGTAGCCTTCACCTTCGGAGTAATGATGGTGCCCGGTGCGACGGTATCGTCTGCCTTCGCGGTGACCTTGCCGGTCTCATCGACGGTGACGGTCCAGCCTTCAGGCACAGTGGACGGGTCGACCTCGAACTTGGCTGGGTGAACTGGCTTGTGGCCCTTCATGATGGACTTGGTGCCCACCTGGGCGGTCAAATCTTGGCCAATCTTGCCCTTCGTGAGGCCGGGGCGCACCAGGTCAGTGACCTGGGTGTTGTTCGGGTCGACCACGACGAGCAACTCGAGCTCATCAGTGGAACCGTTGGAGTACTCAACAATAACCTTCGGGCGCGCGAAAGTGCCCGGCTTCGGGTTTTCTGGGGCAGTGACGGTGACGTTGTAGTCCTCGTCCATCTCGACGGTCCAGCCCTCGTAGACGTACTTCTCGTCGAGCGTGACTTTGGCCTCGAAACCGCCGTCGCCCTTCTTCTTCGCTAGGTCCTTAATCAGGTCTGGGACCTGGGTGAAAGTGACCTTCTGCGGCTCGGTAGCCAGTGGGCCGGTTGCGCTATCGACACCCGAGATGATCGAGGCATCCGTCTTGTCGTACTGCGGGTTGTGATACTCGGTGTCATCCAGAGAGAACGCTTTGGAGTCGATGACGTTCGCCTTGTTATAGCGAGTCAGCGAGTTAGAGCTGTCGAAGACTTGGGTATTGCCGAATTCATTGTTGTTTTCACCAGCAGCCTGGAGCTGATCCACGGTACGTGGCTTCGCCAGAACGGAGAAGTTCACGTTCTTGTCGGTCGCCTGGTCCGTACCACGGTACTCAGGCCAGGTGAAATAGATATCGCCGTTGTCATCAATACGCAACATCTGTGTGCCGCCCGAAGCAGCTACGTCAGAGGTGCCGATGAACTTGCCGTTGCCGTCGTAGGCCTCCACGACCATGCGGGACATCGAGTCGTCCGTACCACCGTTCTGCACAGCGGGAACGTTGATCTTACCGACCTTGGTTTCCTCACCAGGGACGATCACATGCTTCTCGAAAGTCTCCCACGACACCGTGATCGGGTTACATTCGATGTTCTCGCTCGGCCACGGGTTGATAACAGCACTGAATTGCGCGCTGCCTCCCTTGGTAACCTGAGGGCCGGAAGTTTGGTCTTTCGTGTAGTTGCCCTGCCAGGCGTAACGTACAGGGTTATCGGCAGTGGCCGAAGCGAACTGCTTGACCTTCTCATCGGTCAGCTCTGCTTCGAGGTTCACGTTTCGTTGCGGACCAGAAGCAGTAATCTTGATGTTCTCGTCGGCCTTATGGGTGACGTTCTCGCCGAGGAAGGTTTGACCGACTTCCATGGATAGCACCTCACCGCGATTCAGGGGCATGCGGCCAGAATTAGTAAAGCCCCAATCCGCGAACGTGCGATCCTTCGAGTTATCAAAGGAAATACTCAAACCCCACCGGGTCTTGTCAGGACTGTCCGCACCTGGCTCCGAGGTCTTCCAGGTGAAACCAGCCTGGCTGTGGTCAGGGGTGTCTGACTCTTCAACAACACACGAACCGGCCGGCAGGTCGGACGCCTGTTGTGCGTCCTTCTCTACCGCTCCGGACTTGTCCCGAATGCCGCCGCTCAGTGTGGCAGCGGTGGCCTCAGGGGTGAGGTCGCTGTAAGAGAAAATGCTGAGCGAACCCAGCGCGAGAGTGATGGCGGACAGTGCGGCAACGCCAGTGCGAGGGTGCCGCCGCGAAACCCTGTTCTGAGAGGAGTTCATTCCTCGATCCTTCCGTAAAACTGTGATATCCCGCTGCGTGGAAACGAACGGTCGGGGATGCCTAAGGCCAAATCCGCATCCGTAGCGTGGACTCGCTTGGGGTGCAAAATCTCCTTAGAATACCTTTAAATCATACTCCTTCCAGGGTAAATAAACAATGGGGATTGTGCGCCAAAAGCTATAAAGTCCAGCGTCGGCCGGGTTCTACGACGCAAGAAAGGGGGGCGGCCCCTGAGGTGCGGGCTTAGAAATCCTTTGAGGGGGTGTTAAGGGTTGGACCGTAGCGGAGCGCTACTCGCGCGGGGAATAGAATGGTTCCACACCACGTTGACGCTCTTGGCCCAGCAGAAGGGAACGCTGTCACGATCGCACTCGGCGAAGCGATTGGGAGGAACATACTTCGCAGCCTTTCCCCGACGAAAGCTAATAGGTTGTGGAAGTTCTCTTAAAGTATCGGTGGATGCGTCCATTTCACTCGCATAGCTAGCCGCCGACGTCGCAACCCGTGTGAACTGTAGAAGCTCGGTGAAATTTGCGCGGCCGCACGCTGTACGTTTGGATACTCCATCGCCTTTGAATGCCCCCAAAAGTACGGGACGTTGTCAACAATCGGGCGCATACGCTGCCCCTTCGCCATTGTTATGGAATCGAAATCATCTCGCGTATACAGCTCGTCCCTCTACCTTTAAGCTGTTGGAAGACAGGCGCGCACCATCTCAGTCGACGCGCCGGAGCGCATGGAAGTCGAGAGCCATGCAGCCCGCGCGTCGGCCGAGATGGGTGCGTCTTTTTGTATGCCTTCCGCTATGACGGTCAAAAGGCATACTTGATGAATTTTTGCGCTGCCAGCTGGGAAAATCCGGGCTATTCTGGGGCACATGGAGTCGTACTACTCAGTCCCCACTGTCCGTGCGGCCGAAAAGGCATTGCTCGCCGCCACCGCGCCCGAGCAACTCATGCGCCTGGCCGCGCATGCTGTCGCCCGCGCAGCCGTCCAGATGGTGAGCCCCGGCGCGCCCATCCTCGTCGTCGCCGGCCCCGGCGGCAACGGCGGGGACGGCCTGTACGCGGGCGCGTTCCTGCTGGGCGCGGGGTATTCCGTCGACGCGGTGCTCGCAGCCAATGCCGCGCACGCCCCGGCGCTCGAGGCCTTCAAGCTGGCGGGCGGCTCCGTGCGGGAGGAGCCGGACTATGAGTCGGTCGCCTCGTACGCCCTCATCATCGACGCAGTCGCGGGTCTCGGCGCCGGCCGCGCCATCAGCGCCGCGCACGATGACCTCTTCCGCCAGGCCAAGCACATCCTGTCTGTCGACGTTCCCAGCGGCATCAACGCCGAGACCGGTGTCGCGGCAAGCCCGTGCGTGCATGCCGATGCCACCATTACCTTCGGTGGTCTTCGCCCCGCTCATGCGCTCGCGCCCGAGTGCGGCGAGATCGTCATTGCCGATCTCACGCCGCGCGGCGCCCCGTATAGCTTCAGCGAGGAGCTCCTCCACCGCAGTTGGGAACTCACCACGCGCATCGCATCAGGCATACTCGCCGCCGAGCAGTCCCTGCCACCGCGTTTCACGTGGAACGAGGCCCTAGAAAACGCCCGCACCGATACCGCGGCGGGCCACATTGATACAGAAGAAGGCACGCTGCGCTTGCGGCCTGCCGCGTCCTTCCACGACATCCACGACCCGACTCCGGGGCCAGCGGATGACAAGTACTCCGGCGGGGTCGTCGCCCTGTGCGCCGGCTCCAAGTCCTATGCGGGTGCGGGAATCCTCTGCGCAAGCGGTGCACTGCGGGCCACGCCATCCATGGTGCGCATCATCGGCCGCCGCGACGTCGTCCACGCCCACCCCGAGGTTGTCTACCACGAGGATGTCGCCTCCGCGGGCCGCGCTCAAGCTTGGGTTGTGGGCCCTGGCCGTGGCCTAAAATGCGCGGCGGAGATCCTCCAGGTGCTCATGAAGGGCCAGCCCACGGTCCTCGACGCGGACGCGCTCACCGTCCTGGCCGACAATAAGGCCGTGCGGAAGGCCGTGCGCAATCACCCGCTCGTCGTGCTTACGCCGCATGCCGGTGAGTTCGAACGCATCTACTCCGCCATCTTCGGCTCCTACGAGCCCTCGCGCGGCCGCGCCGTCCTGGCACAGCAACTTGCCGAGGAACTCAGTTGCTTTGTGTTGCTCAAGGGACGCAAGACCATCCTCGCGGGCTACCCGCGCATGCTGCTCGCCGTCGACGCAGGTAATTCCTACGCGGCGACCCCGGGCAGCGGCGACGTGCTCGCGGGCATCATCGGCGCCTGGCTCGCGCACGCCAATCTCGAACACACGCGTCCCGAGGACCGCGCACTCGCAGTGATCGATGCCCTCGGCGAGGCAGTCGCCATCCATGCTCACGCCGCAGCCATTGCGGCGGCGACACCGGAAGGATTGGCGCCGACGACGGCATCGGAAATCGCGCGGTCCATCCCCACCGCCATCGCACGTCTTACCGCCACGCGGCGGTGAGTGCGGCCCACGCCGCGGCGACGCCCACGATTTCCGCACCGATGTAGCCGGGCCAGGGCCCTAGCAGATTGATGACGGACGGACTACCCGGCGCGTGATTGAGGAATCCATAGTTGCCACGGGTCAGCGCGTTCGTGGTCATAGCCGTGGCCATCCACGCAGGCGTGACGGCAACAGCGAAGCGGTAATCGCGCCACGTGGGACGATAGCCCAGTCCGAAACTCAGCGCGAGTGGCGTGGCAAGCGCCGTGATATGGAAGAACCAATACGTCGCAAAGCGCAGGGCCCGCGGTTCGTAGTAGTAGATGACGTCGGGTGTGAGGATAGCCTGCGGGTTGAGCAGGAGGCCCCAGTAGTACGTGAGCGCGAGCGCTTTATCGTTTCCTGTAATAAGTCCTAGTGCGAGCACCGGACGCAGGACGTCGCACAAATGGAGCGGCAAGGACTCGCGAATATCGAATTGCTTGGGGTCAAGGGACGCCGCCGTCCACGCCGTGCCGAGGGCCAGGTGCGTCCAGCCCCACGCCTGCCTGGCTCTCTTCTCATGGCGTGTCCCTCGAAGTCGGCGCGCACCGCTGATGAACCCAGTACACGTGGCGGCCGTCGTGCCCAGCATGGCCCAGTGCGCGCGGCCGAACTGTGGCATGCGCTCATACGTGGTCGCGGTGGGGCGATCGATAAGCCCCTCGACGAGGCGAGTTGTGAGACGGCGAAAGCGGGGTCGAGGCATAACGGGATATGAGGGTACCGAACGAGCGAGAAATTTCTAGCCAACGAAGCCTTAGCTTGTGGGATTTCACGGCATGTTTCTCGGCCACAAATGCTTTGGCCGCGGTCACGAAAGTACGTGTGCCACCTCCACGGCGGGACCACGTAGTCTGCTGTTCCCTGAGCGATGGCCGATAAAGGCCGTTCATGATCTTCACCGCCTCGCCGCGTTGCGCCATGGCTGACAGTTGGCGACTCGTCCCCTTCAACGGTTCACGCATTGGTTCCCCATTTCCCCCGAGATGTGCTTTCACCGTAACTGCACCCGCGTAGGCCGGCAACCGGAAGGATTTTCTAGCCGATTAAGCCGTCATTGTGGCCCCAAATCTTGTGCTTCGTCGGCTAAAAATGCAGGACCTACGCTGCCCGAGAAAGCAGTCCTACGTGACCGTCGCGAACCTCCCAGTGTGCGTCGGCCGCGGCGGCGACGGAAAGGTCGTGGGTGACGACCACGGTCGCGGTGTCCCACTCGGCGGTGGCGCGGCGGAGGAGGTCAACAACCTCAGACGTGAGCTGCGAGTCCAGGGCGGAGGTCGGCTCATCGCAGAGCAGGACAGCCGGATCCGCCATGAGCGCACGCGCGATGTTGACGCGCTGACGCTGGCCGCCGGAAAGACGCTCCATGCGGCGGTGGCCCAGGTCAGCGAGGCCGACGAAGGAGAGGAGCTCGTCCGCGCGGTCCTTGCGGGGGCGCACGCCGCGGAGATGGTCGACGATGAGGAGCTGCTCGCGCGCGGTGAGCGAGCCCAGGAGATTGGGCTGTTGGAAGACCATGCCAATGTTCTCGCGGCGGACGCGAGCGCGGGTCTCATCGTCGAGACCAGCGAGTTCGTGCCCGGCGACCTGGATAGAGCCGGAGGTCGGGGCGATAAGCCCGGCGGCGACGTTGAGCAACGTGGACTTGCCGGAGCCCGACTCGCCGGTAATCGCGGCGAGCTGACCGGGGTTTACGGTGAGCGAGGCGGAATCGAGGGCGGTAAGGGTGTGGTCGCCGTCGGGGAAGATGACGGAGACATCGTTAAGCGAAAGCATGTTAGGCCTTTCCTCCTAGTGCGATGAGTGGATCGGTGTGGGCGACACGGCGGGTCGCGATGAAGGCGCCGGCGATGCCGAGCAGCCAGACGCCGGCGGGAGGGACAGCGAGGGTGCGCCAGCCCAGGTCGAAAGGCAATACGCCGGCGGCCAGGGTGCCGAGGCCGATGCCGAGCAGGCCGCCCACGAGGACGCCGCCAGCAAGCAACATCGCGGCCTGGCCGAGGGAGTCGCGGAGCACGTAACGGGAGCTGGCGCCGAGGGCGCGGAGGACGGCGAGGTCGCGCGTGCGCTGGATGGTCCACACGCTCAAGAAGGCGATGGTGACCAGGGCGGAGATGGCGTAGAGGAAGCCTTGCATGGTGAGCAGCGAGCCGTTCTCCGAGGAGTAGGACGGCAGGCCGGAGTAAGCGTCGCGGATGGACACGCCCTCGGCGCCGTCGGTGGACAGCCCGACGGTGCCGTCAGCATCCGTGTGGGCTGCAGCCTGCCACAATTCGGTGGGCGCCCAAACCACAGGCTGGTGGGAGTAGTCGAGCTCGTCCACGACGCCGGCAACGGTGGTGGCCACGCCGCCGAGCGTCACGGTATCGCCCGCAGCAAGGCCGAGGGATTCAGGGACCAGAAGGCCGTCGGAGGGGATCGAACCGACAGGCGAGGAGAAGTCCGCAGGCAGACCAAAGACGGCGACACCGGTGGAGTCGAGCTTGGTCTGCGCCACGCCGAGGGCGGGCAGTGGGCCGGAGTACGTGGACTCCATGAAGGAGGGTTCCTCGGTGGAGAACACGAGGTGAGCCGGGTCGAGGGAGTCGAGGGCGGAGGTATTTTCTTTGGACAGGCCGCCGGTTAAGCCGGTGAGCATGATGAGCAGCAGCGTAATGAGGGCCACGGTGCCACCCATGAGCGTCACGCGGCCACGGGCGGCGCGTAATTCACGAAGTGCAAGGAACATACTTTTATCCTCCTGCGCAGCGGCAACGGATACATCGGGAGCGGCGTTGATTTCGGAATCAACCGGTCGGTTGATTCCGCGTCCGCCGCGGGCACGCTAGCGTTGAGGGACGTGAGATCTATCAACTTGAGCACAGTGCTGGGCAGCTTGCGCGTGGGGCTGCACACCATGTTCGCGCTGCTGCTCGCCTTCGGCGTCGTGCGCGCTGCCGGGGACGGTGACCTGGATGCGCGGGTCTGCGGCCTCGCCATCGCGCTGGGACTCGTCTACGTATGGGGCACCGTCAAGCGCCCACCCACCCGGCGCGCCGCATACTGGTGGCTCGCGCTCATCACGATCCTGTGGATTGGGCTCATGGTCCACGCCCGGGACTTCATGTGGCTCGAGTTTCCGCTGCTCTTCTTGTTCCTCCACGAACTGCCACGCGCGCCGGGGATCGTCTCCACAGTCTGTCTCTGGGCCGGCGCGGCGCTCATCCCGGCGTGGCGCTACCCAGACCAGTGGACCATCGCGGCGGCGGTGGGTCCGGCCATCGGCACCGTCTTCGCCATCGCGTTTTACTACGCGTACGTGGCGCTGCGCGACGAGGCGCTGCGCTACCGCGCACTCGCGGAGGAGCTGCGAGCGACCCAGGAGGAGCTCGCACGCAGCGAAAACCTCGCCGGACGGCTCGCAGAACGCGCCCGGCTTTCGCGTGAAATCCACGACACGGTGGCCCAAGGTCTGGGCTCCATCGTGCTCATGGCCCGCGCCGGGAAGAACGCGGCGGATCCTTCGGGGCACCTCAAAACCATCGCGACGGTCGCCCAGGACTCGCTCCAGGAGACGCGGAAGCTGGTGCAGGACTTGGCTGCGCCGCCGCAACTCACCACGGCGCTCGAGGCCCTCGTCGAGGCACAGAACGAGCGGGCGCGCACGCTCGAGGAAGACACCCACTTCGAGCTCGTCGAAACCGGTGACACCACCAGAGAGCTGCCGGACAAGGTGAGCGCCTGTCTCGAGCGCGCCGCCCGGGAGGGGCTGAGCAACGTCGCCAAGCACGCCCACGCCCGGCGCGCGGTGGTCACCCTCGGAGTCTTCGAAGATGCGGCGACGCTCGACGTCGTCGATGACGGTCGTGGCTTCGCCACGACGAACAACAAGGGATTTGGGTTACCAGGACTGCGCGCCCGCGTCGCCGAACTAGGCGGCCGCCTAGAAATTAGCCCTGGCCCAGGCACCGGGACCGCCCTCACCGTACGACTACCGCTCAAGGAGAACCAATGACCATCCGCGTCATGCTCATCGATGACCACCCGGTGGTCCGCGCGGGCCTGCGCGCCATCGTGGATTCCTTCGAGGACCTCGAGGTCGTCGCGGAGGGCACGGACGGCACCGCGGACGTCGACGCCAACGCCGTCGACGTCGTCGTCTGCGATATCCAAATGCCCAACGCGGACGGCATCGAGCTCACCAAGAAGGTCGCGGGAGACGTCCCCGTCCTCATCCTCACCACGTATGACACGGAGGGCGACGTCATCGCCGCCGTGGAGGCCGGGGCCCTAGGCTACCTGCTCAAGGACGCACCGGAGGACAAGCTGCACGACGCCATCGTGGCGACAGCCAAGGGCCAACGCACGCTCGCGCCGGAGGTGGCGGGGCTGCTGGCGGCGCGCATCGGAAAGCCGCGCGAGGCCCTGAGCCGAAGGGAGCGGGAGATTCTGGAAGGCCTGACCACGGGCGCGAGCAACCGCGAGCTCGCGCAGCAATTCTTCGTCTCCGAGGCGACGATTAAGACGCACCTCATCCACATTTATGACAAGTTGGGGGTGGATAATCGCACGGCCGCCGTAACGGTGGCGAGGCAGCGCCGCCTGCTTTAGGCTCGCATTATGGATCAGGACCTGTACCCCGCGCAGTGCGTGCTCATCTCGCTCGATTCGCAGTACCTTGAAGTCTCCCGCCTCGTGGGCGTGGACCCAGACGTGACGGTGGGCGAGCTCGCGCTCATCGCGCATGCCGCGCTGGGCCTAGAGCCTTCCCCTCCGGGGCATGTCCACGTGGGCGAACGTCTCATTGAGATCCTCGACGTCCTCGATGAGCCCGCGTTCCACACGCTCATGAACCGCAGCACTGGCGTGGACTACCACCCCTCCGTCGGCGATTGGGATATCCACCTCATGTTCCTCTCGGAGACCCGCCTGCAGCAAGCCACGCCCACGCTCATCGACGCCACGGGCCCGGATCTTGTCACCGCCGTGGGCGACGGCAACCGCATGCGCTCCATGCTCGAGGACGTCCGCCAGCTGCTCGCGGGCATTCCCATCCCGCAGACGCAGTGGGAAGCCATCCAGTCCATCTTCCCCAATTACTCGCTCGACCAGCTGCGCCAGCGGCTCACGGAGTGCTTCCACCCCACCATCGCGGATCGTCTCCGGGAGCTCAGCTCGGTTGAAGACGTCATGCCCGAGGGCTTCGACTTTGACACTCCCTTTACCCCGCGCATGCCCGCGCGGCTCGAGGATCCCATCGGCCTGCGCGAGTTTCTCCTCGACTCCTTCCCCGAGCTCCAGCTCGACTTTCCTCTGCCCCAGCTTTCCGATGCCGCCGCGCGCACCCTCGGTACCCGCCTTACCGGCATCCTGCGCACGCTCACCTCGGAGCTGCGCCTCACCTCCACCGGCGCGTTCCGTCCCGCGCTGGTCAAGCGGTTGATCGAAGAGCTCGACGTTGCGGCCTTCTGGCCCGGCGCGGCTACCGCCTCCCGCGAATCCTCCGTGCCGCCCATTGGAATTCTCCACGACTTCCTCGTGTTCATGGACTACATCGAGGAGACCTCCTCACGCATGAACCTCGCGGAGAAGACCAACCGGCTGTTGAGCGACCCGGGTCTGGTGGGCGAGGACTACTTCACCATGCTCCCCTTCTGCGATGACGACAGTGACTTAGTGAGCACCGCTCTCCTGTTCTGCCTGCTCATCCGCGGCGAGCCGCTGCCGCTGAGCGGCGTGCCCACCAAGGTCGGCCCCGAGGGCCCCGATAACGTGCACCGCACCATTCGTCTCTATCAGATGCTCGGCATCCTCGCCCCGGACGATCCGCTCCGGCTCACCGAGGCCGGCCGCGGCATGGTGGGCTGGCAGCTGCACAACCTGCGCGGCATCATCGAATACAAGGGCCTGCTCAACGAGGAAGCCGGCATCACGCACCTGCTCGACACGCGCCCTACCCCTCTCACCGAGCCCACTCATCACGACCTCGACATGGATACGCTGCACGATTTCTTCACTCTCGACGAAGAGAACTACGGCTTGCCCGACGACTTCGACGACGATCAAACTCGCCCCTTTTAGCTCCCCGAAAGGTCTCCCCCGGCCTCTCCTTCTCCATCTTTTCCCCCTCGGCACCGCTCCAGCTCGCTCAACCCCGCGTCCTCATCATCCTGGTCCTCACCGTCGTCGCCGTAACCGGCCTCGTGGCCTCCTACTTCCTCAGCGCGGACTCCCCAGAAAACACTTCAGGGCCCGCGCCTGAAACCACCGCAGAAACCGCCGAAGCGGCGCCCAAACCCCACCCAGAATTCGGAATTGTGTACGGGATTCCAGAGTTTTGGTGGGGTTTGGGCGCGACGTTGAGGGGCTAGGCTTCAACGAGCTCGCGGACGTCTCGCCCGTACGAATCGAGGGCACGCCGTGGCAGGCCTTCGAGCCCGCATTGCGCAGCCTCGAGGTCATCACGTAACTATCCGATTATTCCGGTCACCAGCCCACAGACCACGATGACGAGCAGCGCCGCAGCGAGGAAGCCCAGGCGCCACAGCAGCTTGGTTTGGCGCTCGTGGTCAAGGCGCAGCATCGCGCACGCGCCCATTGCCGCGCCCGCGGTATTGAAGAGCACGTCGTCCACATCGCTGTAGCCCAGCGCAAAGATATACTGCGTCCCTCGATGCCCACCGAGAGCCCCGCCGCGATAACCACGGCGCGCAGCCACAGGCTCAGGCGGCTCGCGCGACCGCGCACCGCCGTCGCCGCGAGCGCCACGAGCACGAGCCCCACCGGAATAAACAGCGCGATATTGCCAAAGGTATTGGTGTACTTGCCGTACCAAATGGTGGTCCCAGCGACCCACTCGTGGAAGAGGTCGAGATTCACCGACCGCACCCGGTGGGCCGAGGCGTTGATAATGCCGGGGATCTCGATGAAGGGCTTGCCCACCGTCGCCACTGCGGTCACAGCGAGCACAAGCAGACTTACCGGGCGCGCGTCGCGGCGCACCGTGAGGTGGTCGCTCACGGAACGGTGTCGCGCGGGGGCCGGGCTCTTCGTCGCTGTCACTGTCATAAAGGACAACCTAAGCCTCCCGCCTGTCAGCTCTCCGGGGTACGAGCTGAATGTCACCTGCCCATCCCTGCCAATTCCCCACGAGCCGCACGCCACAGACGCGTAGGCTTGTGCCCATGAGCACACTCAAAGTCACCCGCACCGATTCCGGAGTTTCCCACGAGTTCCTTGACGGGCCCCTGCTCGGCGAGGGCGACATACTCGTGGATGTCGCCTATTCCTCCCTCAACTACAAGGACGCCATGGCTCTCGACGGCAATAAGGGCGTGATGCGCGTCGACCCGCTTGTGCCGGGCATCGACGTCATCGGCACCGTGGCCGAGTCCTCTGACGCGCGACTGCCGGAAGGTACCCTCGTCGCCGCCTTCGGCGATGGCCTGGGCGAGTTCCGCCACGGCGGCTACACCACCCAGCAGAAGGTCAAGGCCGCGGCCACCGTCCCGGTCCCCTCGCGCTTCTCGGCTTCCGATGCCGCCGCTATCGGCACCGCCGGTTACACCGCCGCCCTCTGCGTCAACGCCCTGCTCCGTCATGGGCTCACCGAGGGCCACGTCCTCGTCACCGGTGCGACCGGCGGCGTGGGCTCCATCGCGGTGCAGCTGCTCAAGTCGCTCGGCTTCGAGGTCACCGCACTCACCGGCCGCGTCGACGCAGAATCCGAGTACCTGCACACGCTGGGCGCTGACCACATCCTCGACCGCGCAGAAATTTCCGTGCCCGGCCGCCCGCTGCAGAAAGCCCGCTTTGACGGTGCCGTCGATACCGCCGGTTCCGCCGTGCTCGCCAACGTTCTGGCCCAGATCACTTGGGGCGGCGTCGTCGCCGCGACCGGTATGGCCGCAGGCCCCGACCTGCCCGCCTCCGTCCTGCCTTTCATTCTCCGCGACGTCACGCTCGCCGGCGTGAACTCCGTCGACGCGCCGCTGCCCCGCCGCGAGGAGGCCTGGAAGCTGCTCGACGAACACCTAGACCTCGAGCTGCTGCGCTCCATCACGACGACCGTCGCGCTCGCCGATGTCGCGGAAACCGCCAAGGAGATCCTCGCGGGCAACCACCACGGCCGCACGGTGGTTACCATCGCCGAGTAACCGCGACCTGGGGATTGTTAGAATAGACCCCTCTATTCTGACAAAGATCCGCCGGGGTGGCGGATCCGTGGTCGAATAGCCGCGCGGATTCGGACGTGCGTGCTAGCTTTGTGCCATGAGTCACAAGCAAGAATCTGCCATCATCGTCGGCGCGGGGCTGGCGGGTCTCGTCGCGGCCTATGAGGCCATCAAAGGCGGCAAGCACGTCATCATCCTAGAACAGGAAAACCGCGCCAACCTGGGCGGTCAGGCGTTCTGGTCGCTGGGCGGGCTCTTCTATGTGGACTCCCCGGAGCAGAAGCTCATGCGTGTCCACGACTCGGAAGAGCTTGCCTGGCGCGACTGGCAGAATTCCGCGGACTACGACGACGCGGAGCACGATACGTGGCCACGCGCGTGGGGCCGCGAGTACGTGCGCTTCGCCGCGAATGAGAAGCGCGACTACTTGAAGGCACTGGGACTTAACGTGCTGCCCACCATCGGCTGGGCGGAGCGCGGCTCCGGCGATGCGTCGGGACACGGCAACTCGGCCCCGCGTTTTCACCTCACGTGGGGCACTGGCCCGGAGGTCGTGCGCGTCTTCCGCGAGCCACTCCTCGAGGCCGAAAAGCAGGGCCGCGTACGTTTCTGCTTCCGCCACCGCGTGGACGAGCTCATCGTGGAAAACGGTCGCGTCACCGGCGTGCGTGGCAGCGTGCTCGCGCCCTCGGACGCGGATCGTGGCGTCGCCTCCTCGCGCGAGGTGGTCGACACCTTTGAAGTCCGCGGGATCGCCACCGTGGTGGCGACTGGGGGCATCGGCGGCAACTTGGCCAAGGTCCGCGAAATGTGGCCGGAGGATCGCTGGGGACCGTGTCCGGAAGACATGGTCACCGGCGTGCCGGCGCACGTGGATGGCCGGGGCATCGACATCGCGGCTGCGGCCGGTGCCCACCTGGTCAACACGGACCGCATGTGGCACTACCCGGAAGGCATGACCAACTGGGATCCCATCTGGCCCGGCCACGGCATCCGCATTATCCCGGGACCGTCCAGCCTGTGGCTCGACGCGGAGGGCAAGCGCCTGCCCACCAACCTATTCCCTGGCTCCGACAACCTGGCCGCGCTCGCGCATATCGGCCGCACCGGCCACGGCTATTCCTGGTTCGTGCTCAACCAGGCCATCGCGGATAAAGAGTTCATCTTCTCCGGCTCAGAGCAAAACCCGGATCTCACGGACAAGGAATTCAGGAAGCTCGCCGGCAAGCTGGGTCCCGGCACGCACGTGGCGATTCAGGCGTTCATGGATCATGGCATCGACTGGGTCGTCGCTGACAGCTTGGACAAGCTCGTCGACGGCATGAACAAGGTCGCTGGCAACGAGCGCATTGAACTCGACTCCCTGCGCACCCTCATCGAAGACCGCGACTCGCAGCTGGACAACCCGTTTAGCAAAGACGCGCAGGTCAACTACATCCGCATCGCGCGCGCATTCTTGGGCGATAAGATTGTGCGCACCGCCCCACCGCACCGGCTGCTCGACGAATCCAAGGGCCCACTTATCGCCGTGCGCCTCAAGGTGCTCACCCGCAAGACGCTGGGCGGCATCGAAACCGACCTTTCCGGCCGCTGCCTCCACGCTGACGGCACCGTGCTCGAGGGGCTCTACGCCTGCGGTGAGGCCGCCGGCTTCGGCGGTGGTGGCATGCACGGCAAGAACGCGCTGGAAGGCACGTTCCTGGGCGGCTGCATCCACTCCGGCAAGCGCGTGGGCGAGGCGTTGGCGGCGCTGTAGGCGGAGCACCATTATCGCCGCGCATGTGGGAAGTTCCCAAGGTTTCTTTTCATAAGGCGGTTGGCAAGGGGCTCATCCCCGCTCACGCGGGGAGCACGCGGTCCCGGAGTGGAAGCAGCCGGTGGGCGCAGGCTCATCCCCGCTCACGCGGGGAGCACAGTGAGCGTTCCGCTGAGGGCGATCCGGCTACGGGCTCATCCCCGCTCACGCGGGGAGCACGCGCTGATTTTGAGACGCCGATAAGTTGAGCGGGGCTCATCCCCGCTCACGCGGGGAGCACCACAACTACCTCACGTTCGAGCAGCTAACAGTGGGCTCATCCCCGCTCACGCGGGGAGCACGCCGCAGCTCACGGGCGACCGTCCGGGGCATGGGGCTCATCCCCGCTCACGCGGGGAGCACGGTTATAGCCTCGCGCGGTACTTTCCTGGCCACGGCTCATCCCCGCTCACGCGGGGAGCACTAAGCTCACTTACCCCTAGCACCGTATAACGCCGGCTCATCCCCGCTCACGCGGGGAGCACTTCGTCCTCATGCTCGCTATCGTCCTCGCCACGGGCTCATCCCCGCTCACGCGGGGAGCACAGCTCACGGATTTGGTCAAGGGTGAGAGTGGGGGGCTCATCCCCGCTCACGCGGGGAGCACTTGGCGCATGATCGCTCGAAGCGGCGGTATCCCGGCTCATCCCCGCTCACGCGGGGAGCACCTCGTGAAACTCAATGAGCTTGTAGCGGAGATCGGCTCATCCCCGCTCACGCGGGGAGCACCGACACCTGCGAAGTCGTAGGTGCCCGCGACGGGGCTCATCCCCGCTCACGCGGGGAGCACGGTGGATATATGCGTATAGATACGGGTGGCGACGGCTCATCCCCGCTCACGCGGGGAGCACAACCCCACCCCCTGCGTCATGTGCTCACCCGGAGGCTCATCCCCGCTCACGCGGGGAGCACTACTGGGCCTTGCTGGCGGTTCAACCCGGTACGGGCTCATCCCCGCTCACGCGGGGAGCACCGTCGCGACCGCCGGGTCGGTATCCATCGTCACGGCTCATCCCCGCTCACGCGGGGAGCACGTGTGCGCTCAAGGTAATCCGCGTCCTTAGCCGGGCTCATCCCCGCTCACGCGGGGAGCACTGCCGACTTGACGGGAAAAACAAGGGCACGACGGGCTCATCCCCGCTCACGCGGGGAGCACCGGTTAGACAACTCGCCTAGCCGTCGCTCCCAGGGCTCATCCCCGCTCACGCGGGGAGCACAACATCGCCGACCACGTAACAAGCGCCATGTAGGGCTCATCCCCGCTCACGCGGGGAGCACCCGTCCTTGAAGAAGCTGAACACAAACAATTGGGGCTCATCCCCGCTCACGCGGGGAGCACGCTATCGAGGGCGTTCCCGATCTCAATGGCAAGGGCTCATCCCCGCTCACGCGGGGAGCACACGGTTCAAAGTAACCCATGATTAAACCTCCAGGGCTCATCCCCGCTCACGCGGGGAGCACGTGCACTTACTGAAGTCTCACGTCTCACTGAGAGGCTCATCCCCGCTCACGCGGGGAGCACTAGTCATGTTTGGTGCTGTTCTCACGATGGGAAGGCTCATCCCCGCTCACGCGGGGAGCACTCGAGACCGTACTCGACTTCTCCCAGCTCGACCGGCTCATCCCCGCTCACGCGGGGAGCACTTCGCTAATGAGTTCGCGGCGTCGGCGGCTTTCGGCTCATCCCCGCTCACGCGGGGAGCACTTCTACATCAACGACGTGACGTGGCAGCGCATCGGCTCATCCCCGCTCACGCGGGGAGCACACCCAGTCTGCGGTGTTCTCGCGAAGCAGCTTCGGCTCATCCCCGCTCACGCGGGGAGCACCGCGCGGCGGTATGGCCTAGGCATGAAATCGCCGGCTCATCCCCGCTCACGCGGGGAGCACTCGATCTGGCTCATTGCCACCCCGCACGGTGTAGGCTCATCCCCGCTCACGCGGGGAGCACCGATCCGCGCGGGGGAGCCCGTGCCGCCCGTGGGGCTCATCCCCGCTCACGCGGGGAGCACCGTGCATGTCGCGGGCCTGATCGAGCACCGATGGGCTCATCCCCGCTCACGCGGGGAGCACGGCGTTAGCCGCGTCCTCGCGATCCATCCACTCGGGCTCATCCCCGCTCACGCGGGGAGCACATCTGAACCTGTACCGTGTCAACGCTTACGCCGGGCTCATCCCCGCTCACGCGGGGAGCACTGGGGCGTAATGGTCGTAAGCAACCCGCCCAGGGGCTCATCCCCGCTCACGCGGGGAGCACGGAGCTCGACGGTGCCAGCGAAGCGGTGCAGTCGGCTCATCCCCGCTCACGCGGGGAGCACTCGCCGCGCTGGAGGAGATCAAGCGTCAACTAGGGCTCATCCCCGCTCACGCGGGGAGCACACGAAGCCGCTGCAGCTACCAAGGCCACAGTCGGGCTCATCCCCGCTCACGCGGGGAGCACCGTCGCGGCTTTCTCCACATCATCGGTGGTGACGGCTCATCCCCGCTCACGCGGGGAGCACGCACGCATGACAACTATGCCAGTCCCCAAGGGGGGCTCATCCCCGCTCACGCGGGGAGCACTACACCCCGGGGCGTGCAGGCCAAAAAATCGAGGGCTCATCCCCGCTCACGCGGGGAGCACCTATTCGTCAGGAAACTCAAGCCCCACAAAATGGGCTCATCCCCGCTCACGCGGGGAGCACGAACTCGGAGACGTTTCAACCGGCATCGCAGACGGCTCATCCCCGCTCACGCGGGGAGCAC
>NZ_KQ959765.1:49680-158172 GCF_001552965.1 Corynebacterium sp. DNF00584
CAGACGGCTCATCCCCGCTCACGCGGGGAGCACTAGACAGGCTCATGAAAAGCCCCTCCTCTTCTGGGCTCATCCCCGCTCACGCGGGGAGCACCCCACATCAAGGAAGTTCCCGAAGACAAGCTCCGGCTCATCCCCGCTCACGCGGGGAGCACGTGGGGCGCAGGTCGAGGGCCACACCGGAGCGGGGCTCATCCCCGCTCACGCGGGGAGCACCTTCGAGCCCTTCGAGATTCGATGGGTCATTACGGCTCATCCCCGCTCACGCGGGGAGCACCTGGTAAGGAATTCGCGATACAACGCAACACGGGGCTCATCCCCGCTCACGCGGGGAGCACTTCGTAGTTGGGTTTTGCCGCACTTGGCGCATGGGCTCATCCCCGCTCACGCGGGGAGCACCGTGCGTGATAGGTATGCGCACCCCACCATGAGGGCTCATCCCCGCTCACGCGGGGAGCACCTTGACCCGGTAGAACTCGCCACTAAAGCAGACGGCTCATCCCCGCTCACGCGGGGAGCACTCACAACGATGAGAGCCATAACCACCTCCCTCAGGCTCATCCCCGCTCACGCGGGGAGCACTCAACGCCGAAGATGGTGGTCATAGGTTCCTCCGGCTCATCCCCGCTCACGCGGGGAGCACCGCTTGCTACGGGGCGTACCCCGCCGCCTTTGGGGCTCATCCCCGCTCACGCGGGGAGCACTTGACACCGTTAGCCGCCAACTGCGCGGTCATGGGCTCATCCCCGCTCACGCGGGGAGCACCATGTATCATCGCGGGGACAATTCACTATTGAGGGCTCATCCCCGCTCACGCGGGGAGCACCAATTTGCGCAAGCTCACGCGGTGTCTTATAAGGGCTCATCCCCGCTCACGCGGGGAGCACTCGGGGGCCGTTCCCTCCTGCACCTGCACAAACGGCTCATCCCCGCTCACGCGGGGAGCACCCTACTCAAGACCTCCGCCCGCTTGCCCTGGCGGGCTCATCCCCGCTCACGCGGGGAGCACTCATTGATAGAGAACCGGCGCACGCCATCGGCGGGCTCATCCCCGCTCACGCGGGGAGCACTATTTATGCACACTCTGAGTTGCTCCGTCAGCGGGCTCATCCCCGCTCACGCGGGGAGCACTATGAGCCCGAGCTCGTGGCATCCATGCCCGACGGCTCATCCCCGCTCACGCGGGGAGCACCAGGCGTGCCGGGATTGAGTAGGGCGCAAAAAGGGCTCATCCCCGCTCACGCGGGGAGCACGGTAGTTTCTTTGACGATTCAATAAACCGGTTGGGCTCATCCCCGCTCACGCGGGGAGCACTGCTCGTGCCGGACTATTCCGGTTCTGGTTCCGGGCTCATCCCCGCTCACGCGGGGAGCACCGAACCTCTAGGCCGGGTTATTATCGCGGCGAGGGCTCATCCCCGCTCACGCGGGGAGCACCAGTCATTGGTTCTCCTTGAGGGGCCACATTGTGGCTCATCCCCGCTCACGCGGGGAGCACGCGTAGGCCAGGGCTTCAGCGTGGGTGGAGTAGGGCTCATCCCCGCTCACGCGGGGAGCACGCGCTGAGGGCTGCGGGGCGAATTTACCCGCCGGGCTCATCCCCGCTCACGCGGGGAGCACCAAGTCACCGAATGGAGCACAGACCCAAATCCAGGCTCATCCCCGCTCACGCGGGGAGCACTCCACCCGATTGTTCTCACCCCGCAGGGTGAAGGGCTCATCCCCGCTCACGCGGGGAGCACCTCTACAGCTGTCGAATGCAGACGGATGGGGTGGGCTCATCCCCGCTCACGCGGGGAGCACTTGAGGGTTGTGATTGCGCGCCAGGTGCCGGGGGGCTCATCCCCGCTCACGCGGGGAGCACGTAGACGACTGGCCACCGGTCAGGTTGGTGGTGGGCTCATCCCCGCTCACGCGGGGAGCACATATAAGCCCACGGGGTTCGTGTCGACGATGAGGGCTCATCCCCGCTCACGCGGGGAGCACCGGCCACGGCAGCACCGGACGACACGGCGGTCGGGCTCATCCCCGCTCACGCGGGGAGCACCCATGCCCGGCTACGAAACACCCACCCTCACCCGGCTCATCCCCGCTCACGCGGGGAGCACGCTTACCATGATGTTCTCCTGAATGATGGGGGGGGCTCATCCCCGCTCACGCGGGGAGCACCTGGGCGATAAGGCCGGTAAAGACCTTGGCGAGGGCTCATCCCCGCTCACGCGGGGAGCACTCCGCCCGCCCCAGCGCCTTAATCGCCCGTGCGGGCTCATCCCCGCTCACGCGGGGAGCACGACGCCGCCCAGCGCGACAGCACCGGCGGCGACGGCTCATCCCCGCTCACGCGGGGAGCACTCTTCGCAACCAGCAACAACAGCAGTGCACGGCCTATTCTAGATCCAACTCCGTCGAGAAGCTTCCACCTCAGCGGCGTTGCTTCTTAAAACGAGCTTTAGCCCACTCACTACGTCTACCGTTTCCAAAGCGATCTCGTTTTCCCGCGGACGCAGGACGAATCATCAAAGACAAGCCATCAAAATCTGTCGGCACCCAATCATGCCGATGAGTTTTAAACTCCATTCCCTGTTCACTGTCCGTCGAATAAACAAGCAAAGCTCGACCGTCTTTACACAATTCAACAGTGCGATCCCATAAGATATCACGAATTCTCGCCGTTGGCTGACCAACAAAAACTCCAGGGGAAATTTCCATAACCCATTTCGTTAAGTCGCCGCGCAAGCCAGCAGGACAGGCGGTAATGACCAATACCATCATGCCCAGCTAGCCTCTTTCGAATCCCAATTCACTCCTGCTGCAACTGTTTCGAGCTCGCTCCATAAGAAGAGGTCAGCATCAACGTAAGCTTCAGCCTCTGGAACTTCCATAAGGTACTGGAGGTCACGCACCATGCGTGACATTAAGCGAGATGAAACTATCAAAGAACGGAGATGCGTTCGGGTAGCGCCGTCTACATCCTCAACTCCGCTTGCGACAACATCAAAAGCAGCAGGAATAGCTAATTCCGCCTTATACAAATCAGCAATATCAAACACAAACGAGCGATCGGTGCCCGAATGCACTATTCCGAGAGACGGTATGAAGCCAAGCCCCACAATGACAGCATGTGCTATTCCGTACAACGTTGCAGACGCAACCGTCAAGGCTCTATTAATTGGATTTGCAGCATCAAAATCGTGCGGGTCGTAATGTCGTCCATCCCATTCTAGGCCAACACGCTTTGCTGATTCCGCGTACGCGCGTTTCATCCGTACGCCTTCGCGTCCACGCAGTTGGGCCATGGATAGTCTGCTCACATCCTCACCAGGGAAACGCATGGCGTACATCTTTCGGGCGCATGCAAGCCTTTTCCTCTGATGCGACCAAATCGTAGCTTGTGCCTCAGCCATTCGCGCAGATTTCGCGGGAGGCCGTCCATGCGCGTAATAGCGGGTTCCACGACCGCCAACCCAAACCACGGAGCACCCAGAGTCCCCTAACAAAGCCATAGCAGCGTGCGTGATACGCGTACCCGGCCCTGCCATTACAACTGCAATCTGCGTGGCAGGCACATGGGCGATCCCACGTTCATCCATAATGGTCAACGCGTTATCATCCCGGTTAAGCACCGCGCGCTCAACGTAAAGGAAAGAAATTCTATCTTCCATGCGTGCAAGCGCACGGCGTTCTATCGGCTCAGCGCCCGGGTACTTACTCACTTTCCGAAGACTCCACTGACGCCAAGGTCAACAAACCACACCCATATCCGCGACCACGTCCGATACCGTTGCGCATCGTCTCACGGAATACCTTTACATCAGTGATCTGAAGGATTCCTCTGAACCGCGCGGTCACAATACGGACGCGATTCCGATTGTCCGGCCCCGCTTCATAGTTCCTGTAGAAGTCAAGGCGGCTCCGCTCAACAACCGATGTTGCATCTTCCCGGATAGTAAATCCATGGCGAGATGATTTCCCGACTAACCACTGGAGCTGCTGCTCCGGAGAAACATGGGCTTTCACCTTGCCACGCTTTCCTTGACCGCGGGATTCCGAGTAAGTCGGGTTCGCAACCAACTCAAACATCCACCGCTGCCCGTTCATAAGCTTGTCCAAGAATCGGTCATAATCAGCCAGCTGTGGCGGCCGCGTATCCCACCCGGCTTCTTCCGTAATGTTCAACGGCGTAGGTGCTTCTGGGCCAACGATGTAAAGGATATTCTCGTGTCCCCTCGTATCGACTCGCCACAAGATTCGCCCATTTGATTCATCAAGGTCCGGTGGAAAAGCTGCACGCACCGCCGCATGCAAATCTTGAGGATCTGAAAGGTACCGACGGCCCTTTCGTCGCGCTGGGTTCAGGAGAATTCTTGTCAAAGTGGTCATGCCCTAATCACCGCTTCAAAGAACGGATCTGTATTGGAACCATCATGGTTTTCAATCTCCTTAGAACCTGCGAATACAACTTCACGCCACCCATACTCGCGATGATTTGAAGCGAACGAAATGGGCACATCTTGGCGGCGATCGCCATGCTCGCCGGGTCGAGCATCGCGATAGATGGGAAGCTTCACATCTTTCGCTCGCTCGCGTTTATGAGCCTTACTTGCGAACCATTGCTCAACACCCATCAAAGCTTCCTCTGCAGTCCCTTCAACAATTCCCTGCAAAAGGTTGGCCGGCGCGGGGCAAGAACGCCTACCTAAGAACAACGGATACTTCGGATCTCGCAGCGCAGCTGCGATTGACTCCAAAAACTCTCGGTCGTCATGTTCAACGGCAGCAAGGAACGCAGCGTCTGACAAATAGAAGCGAGTTACCAATTTGGGATTGTCCGTAGGATTCTTTTGCCATGGCCGTGCCGTTTGAAAGTCCTTCATTAGAGAGCCAGCCTGGTCAACACGTACGGCGAAACGCAGTCCAGCAAGGTCCTCAATTGGGTCCATGCGACGACGGCCCTGTGCCGCCGCAAGCAACCCGACAACGCCTGACTTGCTGGGCGTAGATGCAGTTGCTCGCGTGTGATAACGGGATTCATCGCCCCAGGACTGCATGGGCCCTTTTAGGAGTAGAAGTAGCGAATAGCTCATTCTAGTTCTCCTGCAAAAGCGACTTAACTTGTTCACCCAGCCGCGGGAGAGTTGTCGATTCTGCGAGTTCAGAGAAGTTTTCACCGAGATCGCCCAAAGCAACAACGAATGCGCCCGCAGGCTCAAAACCGTAGTTCTCAACGATTTGCTTATGCTCCGCCGCAAGTGCATTTGCGCTCTCACGACGGCGGCCCGCGCCATCAACCGCCGTAATAGGCTCTTCGAAGGCATTCACCAACGACACAGAGCGGCCTTGGCGTACGACAACAAAAACCAGCTCCGGCAACGTGTTATTGGCAAATGTGTTCTGCTTACCGCTGGGCATCGAATTCACGAATGCTTCGATAAAGTGTCCCACGGACTCAATTGCAGCTTCGCGCGATCCAAGATTGTCTTCTAGGCCATCGATGTTGATGGCTGCGAAGCGATACAGCGTCGAAGACATCATCTGAACAGTACCGATCATGCCGGCGCCAATTTCGTGATTGTCCTCAACCACGTCATCGACAGCAGTGAAGTAATCGAATTCGGGCTGTGTCTCGTGAACGCTGAGGGCATGAGCGACCTGAACAGCTGCGTCAACGTTGTAGTTCGGGGCATCGGCAAGCATGCGACCAAACATAGCGATGTCCTCAGAGTGCTGGGTGTCCAGAATATCTTCGGCTTCATTCTTTTTGAAGGCCTCGCCGTCCTTGGCGATGATTTCTCGTGCGGCGCGCTCAATCTGGGGCTTGCTCAGGAAGAGCAAGTAGCCGGTCTCCGGCCACGGGAAGTCGGCCGGATCTGTTTCTTCGTCTTGATCTTTTTCCTTCTTGGGATCCGCCAAGGTGATTTTCGCAGCCTTGAAGAGAGCCTTCAACCCAGCGAGAACCTTTTCATCATCCCAATCAGATTCCGCTTTTACTGCCTTAGCGATTTCAGCGGGAAGCTTCTTCGAGCGCAGACCGATCAGGGAGGAATCCACGTTGTCTTCAACATAGCCACGAATCGCGCGTTTCCAAGACTGGGACGAAACGCGCTGGCGCGGTACACCACCAAAGATGGCGGTCTTCGGTGCACCCGTGTCATCGCGGTTGATGAGGCTCGGCGGAATGGTCTGAAGGGCGTGGATATCAACGATAAGAGACATGATTAGTTCCTTTCGGGTGAGTTGGATGAGGAAGTTGCAGTTTCAGCTGCAGACTTCTGGAAAGAGCCATAGACGAAGTCACGACCCCAGCGGAGCTGAATTCCGCTGCGCTTAGCAGGATTACGTAGTCCGCGAAGATCCTCAGCAAAGCGGCCGTAGTCAAAGGCAATGCCATTAGCTCGTAGCAGTGAGATAAGCGAGCGCAAGTGCACGAGACGTGCGGATTCATCAGTCGCGAGAAGCATGGCATCTACTCGCGGCTTAATGGACCCAGAAAGCTCAAGCGCATAAAGACGCCCACACGCGCGTGCGAATGAGACCTTCGGGTCGTGCATCGGAGCAGTTGCCGATTGCATGTGAATAGCGAAATAGACCAATGCCGCAAAGGCTGCGTACTCGGAGGCCGAGGGGGAATCCGATTTCCCCAGCGCTTCAGGAGCGAGACGAGGTTCCAGAGTCAGGAGAACCTGTTCCAGAGCCAACGGCGATTTCTCCAAGTTTGAGCCTGCAAATTTACGTAGGTTGGCGAGAGTGGCACGAGCAGCGCCATTGGCGGGCCTGTCAGAACTCCCTAGGTACGCACTTTGCAATCGGGCACATGTTTCACGTACCGACTGCTTCAGTGGTGCATATGCGATTTCGGCTGAAGTTGTTGCCGAGTCAGTCATCGATTTCCTCCTTTTGCGTTTCAGTGGTCGGCTTTTGAGTATCAGCTTTGTTCACCGTGGCTGGCAGAGACTTGTTGAGAGCTTGGGTCAGCTGCCCGTACGCAGAGCCGGCAGAAACCAGCCGCCCGCGACTACTCTCATCGTTGCCGGGAACGATTCGACCTGCCAAGGCCCTTGGCCCAGCGCCTCGCAACTGGGCGCGAGCAATCGACTCCGCAGCATTCCGCACTACGGATTGCCACTGCTCAAGCTGCTGGTCCATAGCTTCAAGGGTATCTTGGCTCGGCAGCGAGAGCGTACGAAGCCACTCAATAAATTTGGGTTCCAGATCTGCGAGGAACTTGTCCGTCAGTTCCGCACGGAACTCATATTCACCGCCTGCTGCGAGGAACAGATTTCCTTGGAATATTCCTAGGGCTTTCCCTGCCTCACTAGCCTGCGAAGCCGCGATGCGGACGCGTTCTCGGAGATCGACATTTTCCTCGATCAGCAGCCGCACTGGGACACTCAAGCCCGAGTGAAATGTCGTTGCCACCGACGAAGCTTGTGGACCATACTGAATCGAATAAAGAACGACATCAAGGACTTCGGGAATGACATCATCGTCAAGGCGCTGCGACAAACTTGCCAGAGAATCTAGAGTTCTGGGGCGCTTTGGCCGTTTATCTTTCGCGTCGAATCCTCCGTCCGTCTCGCCGACTATCAAGGCATCAAGGGAGCGCCACATCGTGCGGGTTTGGTCGAAAGGCCGTGGGAAGTAGACATCTAGGCTCCTTTTGGACTTGTTCTTTGACCAGCGGTAAGGAGTCATGGGATCCACCATGACATTTGCACCCGCGTCAGGAATCTTGTCGCCATTACACACGAGAATTTCTACTACCCGCTGTTCTTCGGCGAACAACCTGAGGCGGCGACTCTGCCACGTCGCGATATCCGCAGCACCTTGCGGGAAAGGATTCTTACGTTCTGCCGGTCCGTCGGGCTGACGCTCCCAAACCGGCAGATCCGCAGGAGTAAGCAAAGCCTCTTGCACCGTGTTGAGCATCAAGGTGTGCAGGAGAGTCTCTCCGCGTACAAGGACGCCTCCGGTAAGCCCCGTCCATCCCTGTCCAATTGGATAGCCCTTTCCACCTTTTACTCGTGGATCACCAACTGCGCCCGACTTGATCCCGCTGTAGTCATAGGCCTGCGTGTAGACCAGCCACCGGGCAGCCTCATCTAGGCTCAAATCCTGCTTTTGCTCCCCGGCGCGCATAGTGAAGAAATCATCCTGAATTTCAGGAACCAAACCGATCACCGGACGCGTGGAACCATCCTTCAGCTGCAAATCCGCAACCTGCATAAAAGGAATATTCGGGTCGAGGAGGTCGAAACGCTCTGCATACTTTTCCAAATACATCACACTCAGGGGGTCACTCCCCTGCCCGGATATTTCCTCCCAGGTACGTTCAAACCAGTCTTCAAAAATAAAAGTTGATCCTGGGGTGAGCTCAATCTTTTCGCTGTGGGCTCGCCAAAAGATAGCAAGCAATAGACGCGTGATTGCGTAATCCTGCAAAGGTGAATCACCACGTACGCGCTCGATCTTATGCGAGCCATCAAAGACTTCACGCAGGCTGACCTTGAGTGGTTCTCCCGTGGTATCAACCGCAAGAATCCATGGTTCTTCAATGAGGGAATACACTTTTACTCCTTTCTTCAAATAATCGTTAACTGTGCGATAGAAACAGGCAGCGCACTATGTCATAGCCTCCACCTCCAACCCGAGGCGCTGGCTATATCGGAGCTTGAAGCGTCCAAGCTTTCCTTCTCCGGCATGATCAAGCTGCACCGCGATCAAGCCTTTAAGCAGTGGATGCTTCATCCATGCAGTCGGCGTTTGGTTGACGGCATCCTCGATTACCGCATCGAAATCGCTGTTGCGGCGCGTCATTCGCGCAGGAAGCCGCACGGAATGCGCAGCTAATTCCTTTGCAGACCGATAATCCACATCCCCTAGATCAGAGATGGGTGTCTCGTCGCTTCCGAAGGCTCGATACCCATATTCTGTCCCCTCAAGTACGACGACCTCCACCGTTGATTCGGCATCCCTGACCTGTGCATTGGCTTTCTCTTCTTCGTCCGCGCTGAGCATGACAAATAGGTCCGTGATATGACCAGCCCTACGTGGTTCGGGAACTTGAAAGGTCCGCGAACGAGAGACAGCAGATTGTTGCTTTTCCTCACTCTTGGCTACCGCCGCCAACCAGGCATCTGTCCACTCGAGTGCTACCTCATCAACTGCTTCTTCTTTACGTTCCACCAGCTCATACGTTGTGCGAACAAGAGGCTCAATGTCGATTGGTCGCGCGAAACTTTTCGGGAAACGAGCAAAGGTTGCCAGCAGTACCAGCGGGTCATAAATTGCGGCCGCTCCCCCATCAAATTCAGGTACTGGAGCGCTCCGGAGAACACCACGCACCAAAATCCGCGGGTCTGCCAGCGCGCCTGGCCGATCAGACGCGGGGCGCTGGTGGCGGTGCAGACGCCCGGCTCGTTGGATAAGCGAATCCATGGGAGCAATATCACTAATCAAAAGATCAGCATCGATATCCAGACTTTGCTCTGCGACCTGGGTTGCCACTACAACTTTCAATTCAGGACGTCCTGCACCACGATGCGAAGTCGGACCAAGCTCTCGGCGCAGTGCTTCTTCCCGCACAGCTCGCTCTGCAGCAATAAATGCTGCATGATGAAGCTCCACTGCCTCTGGGAGTAGCTCGTTCAGGAATCCAAAGGCGTCCTGCGCACGCTTGACGGTGTTACAGATGATGAGGATCACTCCGCCATCGCTGACAGCTTCAGAGACCAATTTCCCCAAAACTTCGAAAGAGTCATCGATGACTTCAATAGTGGCGACGAGATCAACCGGCCGTTGCTCGACTTCTACGAACTCCATTCCGTTCGCGTTCGCAACCGTAATGAGCGGATACCCGTGGCTCGCTTCAAGCTCATGCATTTCACCGAGCTCTACAACTTCGCCTGCATAAGCTTCAACCAGTGCTTTTCGCTGAGCTGGCGGAAGAGTCGCCGACATAAGAATGACAGTCACACCGTAACGAGCCAACCACCGCAGCGTTTGCTGCAAATAGCTCGACATATAGATGTCATATGCGTGCGCTTCATCGATGATGACCACCTTGCCGGCTAAGCCAACATGCCGAAGCATGAGATGCCGCATCTGTAACGACATCATCAACACCTGGTCGATGGTACCGACCACAAAGTTCGACAGAACGCCCTTCTTACGCCCGCTAAGCCATTGAGACGCAACGACTGAACCCCCGCCATGCTCAGATTCGATTCCGTGAAATCGGAGTTGATCAAAATTCTCGAGCAGCCGATTCTTCGAGTGGGCCAAGTACAGCGATGCAACCGCCCCGTCTTCAGACGAATTAGCAGCCCACGCGCTGGCTCTATCAAACAATCCGTTACTGGTCGACATCGTCGGTGCAGCCAGGAACGCGCCTTGTGCCCCGATAGCTTTACCAACGATCTCCGCAATTGCGAGTCCTGCTTCTGTTTTGCCCTCTCCCGTCGGGGCCTCAATGACAACAATGCTGGGCAATTGGGAGGCTCCAATCTTGTGAGCAACTTGGGCAGCAGCACGCTGCGCAGGACGCACCGCAAAGTCTTGTGGCCATCCGAAGGCTTCGCGGAAGTATCCGCCCGCATCCTCTGGAAGCTCCCTGAAGCGCCACGGTGCCGTGAGATCAAGAGACTGAATACCTTGCTGCAAGCGTATCGACAGACCAGCTTCTACGGCGTACCCGAACGCATCTGCGTTGGAGGCAATCCAGTCAGCCATAACGATCAATCCTGCCAGCAGCACCTGCGGTGGACCTGTCAGTGGTCCAACAGCAGCCAGCTTAGGCAGTACGTCTGACACCTCAGCGACGTCTGCGAATGCATCTAGTAGTTCTTGATGGAAGCTATGCCACTGTGCTGAATGGCGCTTCAGTCGTTGACGCGCGGGTTTAAAGAGCTGGGGGTCGCTAGAGCGTCCGTGATGTGCATCGACAATGTCGCCCAATGCGGCTGCCCTACTGCTGAGTAGGCCACGGGATTTCGACCATGCGCGCAGGATCTCTCCCGAAAGTATTCCATGCACAAAACGCTGCTCTTGGACTCGCGGCAATAACTCATCGATTTCAATACCAGCTTCACGGAGGTTATCAACCAGGTATGAAAATTGCGGACGATCTAACACCAAAGTCTGGAAGTCGACCGTTGCTTTGCCAATGTCATGTACAGAAGCAAGAAATACGTAAAGCTTCCCTACCTCTGAACTGTTCAAACCAGTTAAGCGACTGAGATTGCACTTCAAGGCATCCGCCACCCATGTGTCCCACAGCCAAGCCGCAACCACAGCAGAATCAGCCATGTGTTGGACAAGGCTTAGCGACCCCATCTCATCACCAGACTTGGCCCACAACATTCGAACATCTTTCGAAAAATTCTCCAACTTCATGTCTGCACGTGATGCAATGATGTTGGTCAGTGATTCAGGGTGTTCGGTCACAAAAATTAGATTACCGAAACATTACCTACCATGCAAGCTTTACAAATAAGTAGTTAAGATGATTGCCACGTTGGCTCGAATATGTCTCGGCGGTACAGTCACCACTAGGCTTTGCATCTCCCCGCTAAGGCAGGGATGAACCCTACTTTTTTGTGAAGCTCAACCCTTCCCCGCGTAAGCGGGGCTTTTCTCCCCTTCAGGTGAAACGGCTCCAAGAAGTCCACAGTTCAGGACTTGCTAACGCTCAACCTCACCAACAAGAAAGCCAAGGAAGTCGGCAGCAACGACCGTATCGAGGTGAATGCGCTATGCACGCTTATCGAGGGCCGCGACTCGCAGCTGGACAACCCGTTTAGCAAGGAAGCGCAGGTCAACTACATCCGCATCGCGCGCGGATTCTTTGGTGACAAGGTCATGCACACCGCCCCGCCGCACCGGCTGCTCAACGCCTCCAAGGGCCCACTTATCGCCGTGCCTCTCAAGGTGCTCACGCGCAAGACGCTGGGCGGCATCGGCTTCTGGGCTAGTCGCCCGAAATAGCGCTCGCTTCCTCCGGCGAGGAACGCTTTACCGCAATGGTGAGCAGCACGATGCCACACAGGAGGAAGGCGAGGGCGCGGATGAGGCCGTTGATGGCCGCCATGTCGTAGAAGACGAGCTTGACCACCGAGCCAATGGCGAGCGCAGCGCCGAGGCCTGTGAGTCCCAGGTGCTTGGCGAGCAGGAACCACGCGGCAAGAACCATCCAACCGATGGACACCACGGCATGGCCGAGACGGAAGGCCACCTCGGTTCCGCCGGTGACGACGCCCAGCTGCAGCGCGATGCCCACGACAGCGAGCATGCTCAGGTACAGGGCGAGGAGCAACGCAACCACCTTTACTCCCCCGTCCTCGACCCGCGGAAGGCGCTGTGGCAGCACGGTGAGCACCACGAGCGTCACAGCGAGCAACGCCGCCTGAATGAACAACTCCGTGGAGATGGGACGCGACCAGAAACCGAGGACGCGCTCGGCGAGCTCCCACGTGAGCCAGAGAGCGCAGAATGCCCAGATAGCAATGGTGAGGTTGTCCCGGATGTAGTTGACAACGAGGACCGCAGCCAGGCAGAACGCCGCGAAGCCCACCAGTCCTAGACTGCGGGATACGGACGGTGCGAGCCCCATGTCGGAGATCTCCGTCGTGGCCACGAGAACGATGGGCAGGGCGCGCAGCATCCACGCGCACAGGTCTGCAGCAGGAGTCATCTTCGTCTCCGTCGCCGCAGAGCCGAAGGGGGCCCGCAGGGCGAGGACGAGGAGTCCAGCCGTAACGACCGCGACCAGCCAGACCGTCCACATGGAGTTTGCCACGATGGCTGCGCCGACGACCAGGATGGCGGGATAGACTCCCCAATGTATTTTAAAATCTGGATATGGCGACGAAATTCGGAATTTGAGACCTAGAACGGCTAGAATAACTGCAGTCACTATAGCCTCTACTGTTACAACATCTAGGGATATCCAAACATCGGGGCGGCCAACACTCAGGTACACCAATATAGAACTGAGTGCACCAATGGCGCTGATGCCGTAGTTTTTATGCGCAATGCCCATACCGACGATGATCAGCGGTATGAGGAATACTAGGGTAGACCCAGCATAATATATATTAAATGCAGAGAATGTGACCGCACCGACCGCGGCGCCGCCCGCGAGCCACGTTCCGGTCGCAGCACGCTGGTTCACGCGCACCGCGTACGCGCCGACGGCGAGATAAATCACCGCCATGATCGGTGGGGCGATCCACGCCGGAATCCATTCGAGTTCCAAAGCCATGAGCCACGTCGTGGCGAGGGCAGTATAGAGTCCCGTCGCGAGCAACGCCGTCACGGAGGCGGCCGGGGCCTTGGCACGGAAGTGGTGCGCGGCTGCGAGCAGAGCCGCCGACACAATGTAGGCGAGGATCACGCGGCCAGCCGGGCCGAGCAAACCAGCCTGGATGGCCACGGCAACGAGGAAGGCGACGCCCGCGAGTGTGATGACGCCGCCGCCGATCGCCACGGCTTTGATGAGCGTCGACTCGCGATCGCGTGGTGTGCGCGCCTGCGGCGAGCCCATGCTGGACCGAAAAGTCGGGATACCAGCAGGTTTTTTCCGGACTCGGGGAATAGGCTTGAGAGGTTCTGAGGGCGGCGAAGGAGTCACGGATGCAGACTCCAGGTAACCCGCAAGCTGTGAGCGGGCATCGCTCAAAGCACGTTCAGCAATATCAAGGCGGCGGACAACGTCGCGCAGCGTCGCGTCATCGGGCGGCCCAGAAGTATATGTCGGTCGCATAATTTATAGGTACCGCACCTTCAACATGCGCGCTATTGAAAGTATGTTTTGTTACCTATTCGACGCGAGCCTATTTAGTCACGTGATGAAATTTCCCCGAACTGCCGCCCGCCCACCCCTCACCCCAGGGGAGGGCGGCTCAGATTTACTTCACAACCAGGTTGACCATGCGGCCCGGGACGTAAATCTGCTTGACGATGTTCTTACCCTCGGTCAGGCTGGCGATCTTGGAGTCGGCGAGGGCGGTGGCAACAACATCGTCCTGGGCGGCATCGGCAGCCACGGTAATGCGTGCCTTGACCTTGCCGTTGATCTGGACGGGGACTTCGACCTCATCGTCAACGAGGTACTTCTCATCGAAGGTGGGGAAGTCCACGTACGTGATGGTGCCCTCGTGTCCGAAGCGCTTCCACAGCTCCTCCGCGATGTGCGGGGCGATGGGGGAGACCAACTGCGCGATCGGTTCAACGGCGGCACGCGGGGCGGACGCCTTGTACGTCTTCGTCAGGTAGTTGACGTACTCGATGAGCTTGGCCACGACGGTGTTGAGACGCAGGTTCTCGTAGTCGTCACGCACGCCCGCGATGGTGCGGTGCAGCTGCTTGAGGTCATCCTTCGTGAGCTCGGTGTCACTAGTGGCGAGCTCGCCGGTTTCTTCGTTCACAGCCAGGCGCCACAGGCGCTGGAGGAAGCGCTGGGAGCCGACGACGTCCTTCGTAGCCCAGGGACGGGACGCGTCGAGCGGGCCCATGGACATCTCGTAAACACGCAGGGTATCCGCACCGAAGTCGCGGCAGATGTCATCCGGAGCCACGGCGTTCTTCAGGGACTTGCCCATCTTGCCGTACTCCTGGTTGACCTCTTCGCCGTTGTAGAAGAACTTGCCATCCTTCTCCTCGACCTCGGCGGCCGGGACGTAGACGCCGCGAGCATCGGTGTAGGCATAAGCCTGGATGTAGCCCTGGTTGTAGAGGCGACGGTACGGCTCCTTGGAGGTGACGTAGCCCAAGTCGTAGAGGACCTTGTGCCAGAAGCGCGCGTAGAGCAGGTGGAGAACCGCGTGCTCAACGCCGCCGACATACAGGTCCACGCCGCCCGGATCGTTCGCGCCGTGTTCCGCCGGACGAGGTCCCGTCCAGTAGCGCTCGTTCTCGATGTCGCAGAACGCGTCATCGTTGGTGGGATCGATGTAGCGAAGCTGGTACCAGGAGGAACCGGCCCACTGCGGCATGACGTTGGTGTCTCGATAGTATTTCTTGGGCCCTTGGCCCAAGTCCAGCTCGACCTCGACCCACTCGCGGGCCTTGGCCAGCGGCGGCTGCGGCTCGGAGTCGCGGTCGTCCGGATCGAAGGAGACCGGCTTGTAGTCCTCGACCTCCGGCAGCTCGACGGGGAGCATGGAGTAGGGCAGCGGGTAGGGCTCGCCGGCCTCGTCGTAGACGATGGGGAAGGGCTCGCCCCAGTAACGCTGACGGGCGAACAGCCAGTCACGCAGCTTGTACTGGATCTTCTCTTGGCCGACCTTGTTGTCGACCAGCCACTGGATCATGGTGGCGATGGCCTCGGCCTTTTCCATGCCGTTGATGTCCAGGCCGTCGTTGTTGGCAGAGTTCACGCGCGGACCGTCGCCCACGTAGGCCTCCTCGTCAAGGTTGCCGCCGGCGACGACCTCAACGATGGGCAGGCCGAACTCAGTCGCGAAATCATAGTCGCGCTGGTCGTGGCCCGGGACCGCCATGATGGCACCGGTGCCGTAACCAGTCAGGACGTAGTCACCAATGAAGATCGGGATCTGCTGGCCGTTGACCGGGTTGGTGGCGTAGGTGCCCAGGAAGACACCGGTCTTTTCCTTATTCTCCTGACGCTCGAGGTCGGACTTCGCCGCGATGTCGAGGCGGTACTGCTCAACGGCTTCCTTCGGGTCATCGTTGCCGTACGTCCAACGAGGATCGACGTCGTCGTCATAAGGAATGGGGGAGAGGAGGGCATCGACAAGCTCATGCTCTGGGGCCAGCACCATGTACTGCGCGCCGAAGAGGGTGTCCGGGCGGGTGGTGAAGACCTTGATGTCATGGCCCTCCGCGCGGAAGGTGACCTCGGCGCCGCGGGAGCGGCCAATCCAGTTGCGCTGCATGGACTTGACCTTGTCCGGCCAGTCGAGCAGTTCCAGATCGTCGAGGAGGCGATCCGAGTAGGCCGTGATGCGCATCATCCACTGGCGCAGGTTCTTGCGGAACACCGGGAAGTTGCCACGCTCAGACCTGCCGTCCGCGGTCACCTCCTCGTTCGCGAGCACCGTGCCCAGGCCCGGGCACCAGTTCACGGTGGAGTTAGACAGGTAGACGAGACGGAACTCGTCCACAGCCTCACGCTTTTCTTCCGGCGTGAGATCTGCGTAAAAACGGCCGTCCTTGGTCTTGCGCTTACCGACCTCGAGCTCCTTGATGAGCTCGGCGATGGGGCGGGCCTTCTGGGCCTTGTCATCGAACCACGAGTTATAAATCTGCAGGAAGATCCACTGCGTCCACTTGTAGAACTCCGGATCCGTGGAAGCGACCGAGCGGCGCGGATCGTGGCCGAGACCCAGCATGCCCAACTGGCGGCGCATGTTCTCAATATTGGCCATCGTGGTGGTGCGCGGGTGCGTACCGGTCTGGATGGCGTACTGCTCAGCCGGCAGGCCGAAGGCGTCATAACCCAGCGTGTGCAGGACGTTCTTGCCCAGCATGCGGTTAAAGCGAGCGTACGTATCCGTCGCGATGTAGCCCAGCGGGTGGCCGACGTGCAGGCCCACGCCGGAGGGGTACGGGAACATGTCCTGGATGTTGAGCTTGTCCTTGGGCAGCTCACCCTCACCAGCTAGCGGACCGGTGGGGTTCGGTGCGTTAAAGGTGCCGTGATCCTTCCAGTACTGCTGCCAGGTCTTTTCAATCTGGTTCGCCAGCTCCGGGGTATAGCGGTGGGCTGTGCTTTCGCTCGGGTTAGTCATGCTTAGACAGTGTAGTAGCCCTGCGTTATAACGCCACGGTGTGGTGCAGGTAGAGCCCTTACGTTTCCCTCAGCGGATTTTTGGTAGTACTTCCACGGAAATTCACCGGAAGTTTCCACCGCATTTCCTTGACGGTCGCGTGTGTTTCTTAAGGTAGGCGAGTCTCGCTCACGGCAAGTGGCTCGTGAGGTGAACGTCGCTATCAACTCTCGCACTCCCAAGGACATTTTTCATGCGCATTTTCTCCCGCACCGTCGCCACCCTGGCCGCCGCTGCCCTGTGCACCGGCATCGTCGCCCCGGCACAGGCGGCTGAGTCTGCTGGCCCGAAGAACATCATCGTCATGATCGGCGACGGCATGGGCTACGGCCACATCGCCTACAACAACCTCTACGAGACCGGCCAGTCCAAGTACCTCGTCGACGGTGAGTTCAGCGCCGAGGGCCCGAAGGAGCTCGAGGGTGAGTCCGTACAGCGCTACGAGGACTTCAATCGCCTGTCCCAGACCACCTTCTCCCAGGGCGGTTCTTACCACCCGGAGCAGGCGTGGGCTACCCACGACTACGTCTCTGAAGGCGTCATCACCGACTCGGCTGCAGCAGGTACCGCCATGGCCACCGGCATCAAGGTGAAGAACGGCGTGCTGGGCATGTCCAACTACGGCATGGCGGAGGAGAATATCTCCGAGCGCGCCATCAAGCAGGGCAAGTCCGCCGGCGTCGTTTCTTCCGTGCCGTTCTCCCACGCCACTCCGGCGGCCTACGCGGCGCACAACAAGGACCGCAACGCGTACGGCGAGATCGCCCACGACATGCTCAACTCGGATCTCTCCGTTGTCATGGGTGCTGGCCACCCGCTCTACGATGACTCGAACCAGCTGCTGGCCACCCCGTCCTACGACTACATCACCGAAGAGGACTTTGGTGCGCTCTCCGGCGGCAAGACCGACTGGAAGTTCGTGGAGACGAACGAGGGCTTTGACAAACTTGCCGCTGGTGAGGTCGAGGAAGGCGCCAAGTACTGGGGCACCCCGCAGGTCGCCTCGACGCTGCAGCAGGGCCGCGCCGGTGAGGGCGAGACCCCGTACTCCGACCCGCAGAACGACGTGGTGGATCTGCCCACCATGACGAAGGGCGCGCTCAACGTGCTGGGCCAGGATGAGGACGGCTTCTCCATCATGATTGAGGGCGGCGCCATCGACTGGACCGGCCACGCCAACGACTCCGCTCGTGAGATCGAGGAAGTCCAAGACTTCAACAAGTCTGTCGATGCCGCCATCGACTGGGTCGAGGAGAACTCCAACTGGGAGGAGACCCTCCTCATTGTCACCGCTGACCACGAGACGGGCTACCTCTCCGGCGCGGACGAGAAGGAAAAGTGGAACTCCATGGCCGGCGACAAGGACGCGCTGCCAAGCCACGAGTGGTACTCCAAGGAGCACACCAACCAGGTCGTGCCGTTCTTCTTCAAGGGCGCTGGCTCTGAGGACATCAAGGCCGCAGTGAAGGGCACGGACCCGGTCCGTGGCGACTTCATTGACAACACCGACATTGCCAAGCTGGTCTTCAACAATTGGTGGACGGAAGACGACTCCAAGCAGGACGACGACAAGCAGAACGAGCAGCCGAAGCAGGACGGCTCCTCGAAGGATTCTGTCGGTGCGGGCCTGGCGGGCGCCGGCATCATGGCGGCCATCCTCGCTGCCGTGGCGGCTGCGCTGCAGGCCATCGGCATGCTGAAGATTGATATGTCGGCCATCCAGAAGCTCCTCAAGTAGCTTCACTTTTCTTCGGGCCCTTTCCGTACTGCGGTGCGGGGAGAGCCTTCGCTCGCCTACACTTCCAACGGAACACCAAGGAACACAGCCACCTACCTCGGAGAGAATTTAATGCGTACCCCACCCGCCCTTGCCGCAGCCGCACTTGCAGCCACGCTCACCGTGGGGGTGTCGTCTCCCGCGCAGGCCACCGTGGTGGACGATGTCGTGGCGACAGTGATGGCGCAGGTCAACGGCCTGTTCTCCCAGATTAAGCTGCCGTCTTTTGCAGGGCTGTCCTCGCAGGCAGGGTCCTCGACAGCGACGGGGTACCGGGCGACGCGGCCGGATCTGGAGGCCGTGCGCGGGACCGTCATGACCGAGCTCAACGCATATCGCGTGAGCCACGGACGCGCGCCGGTGGCCTTTAACGTCCGGCAGGCGAACGACGCGCAGGGCTGGGCGGACCACCTCAACGCACAGGGCGGGACGCGGATCTGGCATTCCGGCACGGATACGTTTGAAAACATCGCGCTGACTGCGGGGCCGGACGCGCACGCGCCTGTGCGGCAGTGGCAAGCCTCGCCCACCCATAACGCGGTGATGCTCGATCCGGGCCTGCGCGTGGGGGGAGTGGGCGTCGCGCAGAACGCACTAGGCCAATACATCGTTGTCTTGCGCGGCTATTTTTAGGGAGAATGACTAGACTTTCCTCGTGTTCCTGCGGGTTGCGGAAAAGGGCGCCCGCTGTCCTAGGATGGAGCAAATGAGTCAGGACAACCGCCTTAATCAATCGTCCACATTTTCTGCTTCTGCTTCGGCAGATGAAGCCCTCGTCACCGGCATGCCGCACCTGACGTGGAGCAACTCAACCCACAGCCTCGCCATCGACATCCCAGCGATTGCGACAACGGGCTACACCTGGACCGTGGCGGTCACGGACCTGGAGGGGGAGACCACCACGCGCGTCCTGCGCGCCGCGGCGGGCGATGAAGAACCACTGCTCGTGGCGCTGTCACAGCCGTTCGCCCGCATCGATCTCGCGTTGGGGGAGCACTTTAAGGCCACCTTCATCGGCGCGACCGCACAGTCCCCGTACATCGTGCTCGATGACCGCGCCCGCGTCGTGGACGCGCGACAGGGTCTCTTCCCGGCGCACTACGTCCTGCTGGCGCCGGCTGGCACGGTGGTCTCCGGGATCTCCGGGGTCTCCGAGACCCATCACGCGCACGGCGAATGGGACGGCTGGGCGGCCTGGAACCTGGACGTGGAGGGGGCATCGGAAGGCTCGGAGCTGTCCCTCATCACACCGCAGGTCAGCGCGGCGAGCTTCGCTGTGACCGCCCCTGCGGCCTGGGAGTGGGGCACGGACGTCGCGACGCTGCCGAACGCGCGCGGGCTCGACCACCGGCCGGTGTTTAAGGCGTCGCCCACGGTGACCATCACGCAGCCGGGCGAGTGGGTCATTCAGCTCGTCTACGCGCCGCTGGGCGGCGAGCGCGAGCCGATTTCGGACGAGACGGTAGGGGAGGGGACCTTCGAGATTTTCCCCTCTGACCTCTACGAAGACCCCTGGGTCGGCCGCTACGAGGTGGGGCTGCTGCGCGACGGCGAGCAGGTGGATATGCGCGTGTTCTCCATCGCGGAGGCGCTCCACATGCGCGCGAAGAACGAAGGTCCGCGCGGCACCGGCTTCCGGTTTATCGACGCAGCTGGTCAGCTCTCCCCGTTTAGCTACACGCTCGCCTCGGCGCCAGGCAAGGCGATTGTGTTTGACAAGGGCACGCGCGAATTCGAGCCCACGGAAACCTCCCGAATGGAGACGGTCGCGAGCGAGGCCGGCTACGAACTCGATTTCCGAGTGACGCCCGCGACGCTGCGCACGCGCGTGAAGCTCACCGGCACCGAACCCACGGAATCCTTCGATAAGCAGGTCATTTACGCCAGCCTGCTCGATGCGGATGCCGCGCTCACGGTATACTCGCCGCAGCCGCTGCCGCTCGCCAAGTTCGTGGCCATTGATAAGCGCCAGAAGATGAAGTCGCTCGCCTCGACCGCCGGCTCCACGCAGTCACACCGCAACGTTTCCCTGTCCAACCGCGCGCTGCGCCACGCGGTGCGCAAGCAGTCCTCCATGGAGCTCTACCTCCTGTGGTCGACGTTGTCTTACGAGGACTTCCTGGACTCGCTTGACGATGCCGCCCGCTCCCGCCACCTTGCACAAGCCCCCGAGCGCCGCGTGGTGGAATACGAGGCATCTGCCGCCTCGGATCTCATTTACGCCGCCATCGCGACGGTGAAGCGTGCCCCGCTCATCACCGGCGCCACGCTCTCGGAGACCCACGTCGAGCTCTCCTTCAACGAAGAAGAAGAAGAGATTTCGGATCTCCTCGTCTGGGCCTGGCCCTTGAACGACCCGGCTCGTTCCCCGGAGCGCCTCGTTGACCTGGCGCTTCCTTCCTCTTTGCAGGAAGCTGGCCCACTTATCATCGACGCCCGCGCGGAAGAGCCACTCACTGACCTGTCCGCGCCCGCGCACCCGGCGCCAAATGCCGTCATCGCGGAGGCCCCCGGTGAGGTAAGCTTTGCCGACGCTACGGTGGAAGAAGCCTGGGCCGCCTACGCCGCGCTCGAGGCCCTCGCCACCGCGAGCCGCAACGCCCGCATCGAGTCCACCTTCGCCGCCGTCCTCGAGCGCCTGCGCGCGGAGCCCGGCGCCGCCGTGCGCGCACTGCCCGCGTCCGGCCTCTCATTGTCCCGTCAAGCGAAAGCGTTGGCGCAGACCCAACTTGTGGCTCACCCATGGAACGTGGGCGTCCCCGCCGGCGCCGCCTCGGAGCTTTCCCTCGCCTTTAACTCCGGCATCGACTCGCTCACTCGCCCGCTGCTCCTCATGAAGGCCTCCGGCCCCGACGCAACCCCGTCCTCAACAGCCATCAACGACGAGGCCGCCCGCATCGCGGCCCTGCGCGACTGCTTCGCGCACGACGAGGACTTCTACCGCCTCGGCTCCGTGAGCCACCTGCGCGGCGACGCCCAAAAGCTCGCCAGCGTACTGGGCCAACTGGGATTCGACACCTCCGTCTCGCATACCCTCGTCGCGCTCGGCGCCTTCGGTGGTGGCGACACGCCGTTCGTCTCTGCGGCCTGGATGCCGTACATCTCGTACGTCTTCGCACTCGCGTTCCGCGCCGTCGCCGCTGGACTGCTCCCACAGCCCGCCGTCCTCGCCATCCTCCAGGACGACCTGCCCCAGCTTGCCGATGCCGCCGCGCTCGCCCCCGCACTCTTCGCCTACGACCTTCGCACAGCGGAGGGACTCACCCAATATCTATGCAACAATAGATAACCATGCAGGTTGTCTCCACGAATATCGCCGTTCCACACGATCACTCCGTCCGCCGGTATCCCACGACGGGCATAGACAAACACCCAGCCGCGTCCATTGACGTCTCCGCGCCTGGTCCGAACTACGGGGACGGATCCGGCGTGGCCGACGACTTCGTAGGGGACAGCGACTTTCACGGCGGCGCCCACAAGGCGGTCTACGCTTACGCTCGCGAGGAACTCGACTTCTGGGAGACCGAGTTCGGGCGACCGCTTCGCAGCGGCATGTTCGGCGAGAACCTCACCACCTCCGGCGTCGTGCTCCGCGATCTCCTCATCGGTCAGCAGGTTCGCGTCGGCTCCGCTCTCCTCGAGGTTTCCGTACCCCGCACGCCCTGCGGCACCTTTGCCGAGTGGCTGGGGGAGCGCGGCTGGGTCAAGACCTGGGCGGATCGCGGCGACTGCGGTGCCTATTTCCGGGTGCTCGAGCCCGGCCGCATTACACCCGGCGACGCGCTCGAGTTCATCGGGCGCCCCGATCATGACGTCACCATGGGCATGGCCTTTCGCGCCAAGTTGGGCGATTTGGAGCTCGCCCGCCACGTCGTCGAGGTCCACTGCTTGCCGGATATCCATCACCTGCCGATGGCAAAGCGCGTTGAGGTCGCGGACAAGCACGCGAAACTCCGTGTTTCACGTGGAACATCGCATTCCGAGTAATACTCGGTCTGTTTTCTAGTCGTCGAAGCTGATCTCCTCGGAGTCGGGGAGGGGGACGAAGTTGCGTTTAATGGCTTCCCAGATGCCATCTTCAAAGAGCCAGTAGCCGGTTCCGGTTGCGGGCTCGAGGATGTAGTCCCACCGCCGGTCTGTCTTCACGTTGTGGTGATAGTGGCATACGGCGATGAGGTTGTCGGTGCAGGTGTCTGCGCCTTCGCCGGTTTCGACGTGGTGGTCACGCTGTGCGTGCTTGGCGGGCACGGTGCAGTCGGCGCGGCGGCAGGTACCGTCGCGTGCTTCGATAAACGCGCGGATGGCATCTATGGGGACGTTGGCGTCGGGCGGGTGGTTCGGGTTGCCTGGCGGAACAGTGGCCATGAGAGACTACCCCCATCAAGGCGTGAGATTGGGCGTTCGAGAGCTAACGCACCCCGGCAAATCCATCCCCGTTGGTGTCCGTCAACACTCTCGAATCAGCAGATACCAAATTGGAAAACTCCTACTCAGGGGTACCCGCTCACATCGCTGGGAACCTCGTTGCACAATATATTGGGCAATACGTGATAGCCGTATTTTGCATTTTCCCAGGTAGAACGGATGTGCCGACTTTCTTTGTAGTATCGCGGCCATGATTTCTCACATGATTACTCTCACGTCCATCAACTCCTACGAAACTCTGTCCCGCACACTCATCGTCCCGGAAGCCACGACCTTCGACGATCTCCACCACCTCATCTGCGCAGCCTTCAACTTCGACGCCACGGGGTTCCACTATTTCGAGGTCGAACCCACTTCGTTGTCCGATGACCCCTACGACTTCCATCATCCCGAGTCCTATGACTGCGTCATTGAGGCCCTCGAAACGGATGCCGTGATCCGCTACGAAGGCGGACCGGGAGAGGAGTGGACCATCGAGGTCGAGCACCTGCAGTACTCTCACCGCATGCACCGCCGGGCCATGCTCGTCGACGCCTGTGGCGCAACTCCTCCACCGGGCACGTCGTTTGACGATTGGTACACCGTCCAGGGCATCATCAAAGCCGTGCAGAAGAAGGGCACGAAGCTCACCGATGAGCAGCTCAACACCTGTGAGCGAGTCTTGGGCACTCGGTCGATCAAGCAGATTCGTATCTCCGACGCAGACCCCCGGCGCGCTAAGCTCGCGACGCTCACGGACGCTGTGCGCAGCGTCGTCATCACGGGCGAGCTCCAGGCAAGCCCCCAGTTCGAGCTCGCCCGTGCCACGCTGGGACCCGCACTGCCGTTCTGGAAGACGCAGCAGTTCGAAGACGCCGCCATCGCCGCCGCACAGGCCGGAACATCCGTGCCCGCTTTCCTCGCAGATCAGCTCGACATCCCAGGGCTCGATGCACTCGTGGGCGCCTTCGTCTCCACCGAGCAGTTCGGCCTCTCCGACTCCGGTGCGGCTACCGTGGGACGCGCCGTGAAGAAGATTGTGCGCATGGCCCCCACCCTGCGTCTCAACGAGGATCCCCACCCGCCGCTCTCCTTCGACGACGCCGCCCGGATCATTCGCTCCGTCCACCCCGTACCTCTCTGCGAGCATCACACGATCGCCGTGGCCGGCATCATGATTGAGAACCTTGCCAACATGCAGCTTCTCGTCCTCGATCGCGAGAAGGGCGCAGTCCGCGTCACCGCCGAAGCACTGGAACTCACCGAGCTCGCCCCGGCCGAGCTGGGACGTGCCCTGCTCGACTACTATCCCGTCGGCAACCGCGACCGGCTCATTCTCGACAGTCTGCTGTCGTTGTACTTCCTCTACAGCGACCTCGTCTTCCATCCGCTCGCGGATATGCGCGGTGTCCACATCACACAGGTGCAGAACGAATTCCTCGACCATGTTGAGGAAGCGCTCTGGCCGCGCCAGGGCGGCGGCCTCATCCACTCCTACGTGGACCACATTCTAAGCTCCGCGGCCTGCCTCGGTCTGCGCGACCGCGAGGCGCCGCGCGGCTGCATCCACCTGCCGCCGGATGTCATCGGCTTCCTCCAGGAGGCGCTGCGCCGCGCCCTGCCGGAAATGCTGGCGCAGGATCGCTCGTCGAGTTCCACCGTGGACGCGCCACAGGCGCCGCTCAGCGATGTGCTGGCGGTGGCGAACTAGGGTTGCCGAGCCGGCGCCACATCAAGCGAGGTGATACTTGCGGTTACGGCTTGTCAATGGGGCCGTCGCCTCGATTAACCCCACGTCGACCAGTCCGGAAAGGCGCGGGCGAACCCGGCTCAAACTCAGCCCGATTCCTTCTGCCACCTCATGGCTCGACAACGTCCCCTTGTCTGCGAGCAGGGCGAGAATCTTCTCCTGCTCGCTATCCAATCCCAGGCTCGAAGTCGATAACACAAAACGTTCATCGGTCGCAGCATCGAGGACTCCGTCACGTACACCGCGTTCGAGACACGCGCGCGCATCATCGGAGTCGAGTCCCAAGTGCTCACGCAACATGTGCGGGGTCACGGCGCCGAGATCGCGCGCAAAGACCAGCGCAACCTGCAATGCTCGCTCCGCATGTGGCGCCACGGAATCCACCCACCGGGCGATGGCGTCATCCATGAGCCCAAAGCGGGATAACACCACCACGAACTCGCCGCCGCGATCTATGAACTCTGGGCCGGGAAGCCCTGACTTCGTCATTGCCTGGAACATGCGGGGAACGCCGCTGCCTTGGTTTTCTGACACCGTACCGCTGCCGCGTGCTGCTGGCGTCCGACTGAGCAGCGACGACAAACGCCGATTGCGCGACATGGAGCTATTGTCTCGGATATTGTCCACGGTGCGGTCGCCCCATAGCCCGCCCGGGTTCCTGATTTCCACCCGATCGGCAAAAATGTCCACGGCAATCTGACGCCCCTGCACAATCGGCGAATAGTCGCGGTGCATGACGGCGTTGGTAATGGACTCGCGCACGACCATCTCCGGAATTTCCGGCTCCCGGTCGACCTGCGCGTCGCGCTCGACGTAGCGCACCCGCATTTCCTTCATGACGGCATCGACCGCGGATTGGATGGCCAATGGAATAGGACCATCGCACATCTCACGGCTGCGGAAACGCGTTCCATCGTCACTGGCTCCCTTTGCAACTCCTGGGTGGGACGTGACATCGATAAACAACTGCGGGAAGAACTGCTGCGGATAGTGTCCAAACGTCAATACGCCCGCCAGCGTGGGCACGCCACTAGACAGAACGTTGAGCCGCGCCAGCACATCGGTAAGGTCCTCGGCACCCTCCACCACGCGCGAGTTGTGAACACGCAACGTCTCCACCATGGCTGCGGCAGCCTCAAGATCGAGGTCCTCTAACGCCGCGCCATTGACGATAGCGGCGTCAGAGTCATCCGGAATGAAGCGGCTTTGCCACTGATAGATTTCATAAGCGCTCATTCGCTTATCCGCGTCGCCCACACGCTTAAACGTGCCATTCTTTAAGCCCTTAGCCGTTACGTAGCATGGCATGTTGCGCTGATGCTGCGGATGGAATCGCATCGGTTCAATGCCAACCATAATGACCGGATGATCCCGCCAGGTTTCCGTGCTGATTTGATATTCCGGAACCGGTGTAACTTTCGTACCCGCAGAGGACTTTTCATTGAGCCCACTAAGCAATTCATCCCGGATTTTCTGAGGAGAGAAATCCTCTGCAGGTACAAAGCCCTCCGGTGTCTCGTTCACGCCAAGAACGACAACCCCACCGTCAGTATTGGCAAACGCCGAAATGCTATCCCACACCGACTTCCCTAATGACGATGCCGTGCGTTTTACTTCAATCCTCTGGTTATCAGAATCATGATGTTCCAAGACATCAACTACCGCCTCGAAATCCATCGCTTTTCCCCGTCTCGTCGTGACTCGCCCAAAACGCACCCGCGACTGTAGCTGTTGCGTGAGTGATCTCCATAATATCGTCACTCATCGTGAAATACGAGCATTTTTCATGAGTGATCGAAAATTTAGCGTGAGTGATCGTCCGAAGTAGCCGCAAATCGATGAGTGATCTCTGCTTAGGGATGAGTGATCGGGGTTCTGGCGTGAATGATGGCCATTTTCGGCTAAGGGATAGCGTCACTCATCCGAGTGAGAGAATCGGATTCGTAGTGTGTATGATACGGCGAATTTTCTCGGATTTCTGCAGGACACATACATATTTCAAGCCTTGCGGGTGTCCGGATGAGGGGGCCAAGCGGCGCGAGAAAAACGAGAATCCATCACTGACGATGAGTGATCGTCAGTGATGGATGAGTGATCGGGAGTGATGGATGAGTGATCGGGAGTGATCGGTGCGCGGCTAGCCGTTGATGATGTGCGGGTAGGCGAGGCCCTTGAGACCCTCGGTGCCGAACTCGACGCCGTAGCCGGAGGACTTGATGCCGCCGAAGGGGACGCGGGGGTCGACGCCGCCGTGGCCGTTGATCCACGTGGTGCCGGCCTCGAGGCGTGCGGCGACTTCGCGAGCGCGGTCGCGGTCCGAGGACCAGACCGAAGAGCCGAGGCCAACGTCGAGCTTGTTGGCCTGCTCGATGGCCCAGTCAAGGTCGGTGTACTTGATGATCGGCAGGGCTGGGCCGAACTGCTCCTCGATCACGAGCGGGTTGTCCGGGTCGATATCTGCGACGAGCGTAGTGGGGTAGAAGTAGCCCGGCGCGTCGTAGTCCGGGTCGCCGCCCAACAGAACGCGGGCGCCGGAGTCCTGGGCGGACTTCACGAGTCGGTCGACGATGTCGAACTGCTGTTGGTTTTGCAGCGGGCCGAGGACGTTCTCTTCCTCAAGGCCAACGCCCATGGGGGAGGCCTTAGCGACTTCGACGAGGGCATCGCAGACGGCGTCGTAGAGGGACTCGGGCACGTAGAGACGCTTCATGGCGGCACAGGTCTGGCCGGTGTTGATGAACGCACCCCAGAAAAGGTCGCCCGCGATGGCGGCTGGGTCCGCGTCGTCGAGAACGATGCCGGCGTCGTTGCCGCCGAGCTCGAGGGTGAGGCGCTGGAGGTTCGCGGCGGAAGACTCGACGATCTTCTTACCGGTCGCCGTCGAACCGGTGAACATGATCTTGTCGATGTCCGGGTGGGAGGTCACGGCGGCGCCTACGGAGCCGTCGCCTGTAACGACCTGGAGGAGGTTCGCCGGCAGGACGTCGTTAATCACGGCCGCGAGGGCGAGGACGGAGAGCGGGGTGTACTCAGAGGGCTTGATGACGACGGCGTTGCCCATGCGCAGAGCCGGGGCGAACTGCCACGTGGTGATCATCATGGGCCAGTTCCACGGACCGATGGCACCTACAACGCCGAGGGGACGGTAGTGGACCGTCGCGGTGATGTCGTCATCGACGGCGGTGTAGTCGGGGGACTCGAAGGAGGCGGTGGCACGCAGCCACGCGGCGCAGGCACCTACCTCAAAGCGGGCGTTAGGACCGTTGAGCGGCTTGCCCTGCTCACGGGAGAGGAGCTCGGCGAGGGGCTCGGCGGCGGCCTCGACGGCATCGGCAGCTTTGAGCAGGAGCTCGCACCGCTCCTCATCCTTGAGGGCAGCGAAGTCTTTCTGGGCAACGCGCGCGGTCGCAACGGCGTGGTCGAGGTCCGCGACGGTGCCGACGGTGTAGGTGCCGATAAGCTCGCCGGTCGCCGGGTCGTGGACCGGTGACCCGCCGTCAGTGGTGACGGCAGCGAGCAGATCCGCGTAGGTGCTGAACTGAGACATAAAACCTCCTGGAGAAAGCGTGAGTCAAAATGTGACTCACGATACTACATCTCCAGGAGGTGATAGATCGTTACGCGGCGCTTAGGCGTTGGCGTAGGGGTTGCGGACGCCGATGTACTGCAGCGAGGTGTACTCGGCGATGCCCTCGGCGCCGCCTTCGCGGCCCATGCCAGACTGCTTCACGCCACCGAACGGGGCAGCGGCGTTGGAGATGACACCCGCGTTGTAGCCCATGAGGCCGAACTCCAGGCCGTCAGCGAGGCGCCACATGCGGTCAGAGTTCTCCGTGTAGACGTAGGACGCCAGGCCGAACTCCGTGTCGTTGGCGATCTCGATAGCCTCGGCCTCCGTGGAGAACGTGAGGATCGGCGCGACGGGGCCGAAGATCTCCTCCTGCGCCACGCGGGCGTCGCGGGAGACGTTGATGAGGACGGTCGGGGTGTAGAAGTAACCCACGCCCTCACCGGGCTTGCCGCCGATAAGCGCGGTGGCGCCCTTCTCAACGGCGTCGTCCACGAGCGAGGTGACATTGTCGAGAGCCTTCTTTTCGATGAGCGGGCCACAGGTAACACCCTCGTCGAGGCCGTTGCCGAGTTTGAGTTCGCCGATCTTCGCGGCGAACTTCTTCGCGAACTCGTCGGCGACGGACTCGTGGACGATGAAGCGGTTGGCCGCGGTGCAGGCCTCGCCGATGTTGCGCATCTTGGCACCCATCGCGCCTTCGACCGCCTGGTCCAGGTCGGCGTCCTCGAAGACGATGAACGGCGCGTTACCGCCCAGCTCCATGGAGGTGCGCAGCACGTTGTCCGCGGCAGCCTTGAGCAGAGTCTTGCCCACCGGAGTCGAGCCAGTGAAGGAGACCTTGCGCAGGCGAGAATCTGCCATGAGCGGCTCGGAGATGGCGGACGCAGACTTGCCGGAGACGACGTTGAGGACGCCAGCCGGAAGGCCTGCCTCAATCATGGTCTGGGCGAAGTACTGGGACGTGAGCGGCGTGAGCTTCGCCGGCTTGAGCACCATGGTGCAGCCAGCAGCCACGGCCGGGCCTACCTTGCGGGTCGCCATGGCAAGCGGGAAGTTCCACGGGGTAATGAGCAGGCACGGGCCCACCGGCTTGCGGCGAGTGACCATCTGAATGGTGCCCTCCGGCGCCGGCAGGGTAGCGCCATAGTCGCGGACGGCCTCCTCACTGAACCAGCGCAGGTACTCGGCGCCGTAGGCCACCTCGCCGTAGGCCTCGGCGAGCGGCTTGCCCATCTCCAGAGTCATGAGAGCAGCGAACTCGTCCTTGCGCTCCGTCACGAGATCGAAGGCGCGACGCAGGATGTTGGAACGCTCGCGCGGGGAGGTGCGCGCCCACTCGTCCTTGACGGCACAGGCGGCATCGAGGGCAGCCATCGCGTCATCCGAACCTGCGGACGCAAGCGTCGCAAGAGTCTCGCCAGTGGCGGGGTTCTCCACCTCGAAGGTCTCACCCGAGGCGGCGTCGCGCCATTCACCATTAATAAGGAGACCCGTAGGCACCTTTGCGAGCAGTTCGGAGACTTTTACTCCCATTGTCAGATCCTTTCTTGTGGAGAGTTATGCAGGCCACGCTACGCGGGTTTTGGGTGCCCGGATCGCATTTCCTTCGCATGGGGGCACCTGATGAGTTTCACGTGAAACATTGGATGTGAAGGGCAAGCTTAGTAAGGTAACCCTCATGCTTCGACCACTCCTGCTAGCCGCCGGCTGCGTGTCCCTTACGATGGGCGCCGTGGGCGTCGTCCTGCCCCTCATACCGACGACACCATTCCTGCTTGTCGCGGGCTTCTGTTTCGCGCGCAGCTCGGACCGCTTCCATTCGTGGCTCATGAGTCACCCTATTTTCGGCCCCTACATCCACAACTTCCGCTCGGGACAGATGTCCCGCAAAGACAAGGCACGGACAATTCCACTGCTGTGGGCGAGCATCTTGTTGTCTGCATTCCTCATCGGGAAGATGTTCGCGTGGATTCTGTTGCCCACCATTGCGGTGTGCGTGAGCATCTATATCCTCCGAATGAAAGAACCCGACTAATCGCCGTGGCTTCTCATGCCCGGCCGCCTCGTCACAGCTCCAGCCAGAACCTGGATGCTCGCGGCGGGCGGGGAGTTATGCTCCTGCAGGACGGTGCCGGAGGTTAACGCAATGAGAGCCTGGCGCAGGGGGCCGTCCGTGACGAGGCACAACGCCGGGGTAGGGGGCATCGGAAAGCTAGTGCAACAGGGTGTGGTCAGAGACGCCCTTGATTTTTGCGGACTCCGCCATGAGGTCTTCCACGGTGAGCTGCGCCTTGGTCACGGCGTCGGCGGAGTAGATGATGCGCCCCTCGTGCATCATGATGAGGCGGTTGCCAACGCTGAGGGCCTGGGCCATGTTGTGGGTTACCATGAGCGTCGTGAGGTTGCCTTCAGCGACGATGCGGCGGGCGACATCCGTGCCAGAGACGGTGATAGTGCCCGTGTCGACGGACAGGTGTCGACTTCCTATCGGAAGAAATACTTGTGTGAAGCGTAATTTGCTGTTGCTCGGTGGGTTTTCAGTCACATGAAAATATGTGCCCCACTAGAGGTGCTCCTCCGCTAGCTCCGTAAGCTCGGCCTCAAGCTCCGCCGAGCTTTCCGATGCCCCCTGCACCGACTCCAGCGCCTCCTTCACCGTCGCCTCGGGATGTGCAATGAGGTAGTAGAACGCCTCCACGAGGTGGCGGTAATGGTCCGCCCATTCCTCCTCGTTCTCTTCCGGAAACGTGAAGTCCTCGGTCCAGTGCAGTCCGAAGTAGCGGTATTGGGTGCCATTCACGACCTCGCGCGCGTATGTCCCCGGCAGGTGCGCGAAGCGACGGCCGGGCGCGTAGGCGCCAAAGACTGGCCTGCCGTCATCGTCGCCCACCACAAGCCAATCACTGTCGTAGTACTTCACGAGGGCCTGGCCGAGCACGAGCTCGACGTCCTCGACGCTCATTTCTGGGGCGACGGCGCGAGCGAACGCGTCGACATAGGGTGCGCGCCACGGCTTAAGTCCGTCGAAGCGCGGGTCGGCGGCATGGGCCGCCTCGAAGTGGGCAAAGGCTTCCTCCGCGTCGGCACGGCGGTTGGCGAGTTCGGTAGAAAACTGGTCCTGGAGCGGGGCTAACTTTTCTGCGAGGGTGTCCATGTGGCCGAGGTTACAGAGATCATCCCTTCAACGCCATGACACGGCAGAATGCAACTGTCCTTAATTCACGACCTCATGGCAAAACCTGACGCCTCATAGTAAAAATCTGACGGTTCATAGTGAAACTTTCGAAAGACTTTTACTATGAGAGCGACCTCGCCAACAGAGGAGGGAGCGCCGCCGCGTGAATGAATTATGGGAAAAACCTCCCGCCCGGTGGAAGCGCGTGCTAACGTGTGTCTCATGCAACTTCTGACCAACAACACCCAGAACTGGTGGTGGCACGCGTAACGGCGGGCCGGTTGAAAGCAACCCAGAAAGTTAAGGCTCGCGTGTACGCGGGCCTTTCGTGGTTTTCATAGCCACCCGGCGCTCGCGGCGCGAACCTTTAGCTGACAAAATAAAACAAGCTACAGATATTATTTAGCCGCGAAAGGGCACTGAAAATGCCACCACTACTTGCGACAGCCACACGCGAGATTCCCTATGAGCAGGACGCTTCCCTGCTCTTCCACCGGCTGGCGACGGCGCACGACAGCCTGCTGCTCGAGGCGGCGGATATCGAGTCGAAGAAGAACGTCAACTGCATCGCCGTTCTCCAAGCAGCACTTAAGGTCACGTGCCGGGGTCAGCACGTCATTGCTACGCCCCTAACCCCAGTGGGCGACGCAATGCTGGGCCGACTCAAGGAACAACTTGCGGATCACTTCGACGGCGAGGCGTTCGTCTTCGAGCTCTCAGAGAAGGTGGACGAGCGCGAGCGTCTGCGAGACGTATCGACCGCAGCGGTGTTGCGCGCCCTGCAGCTCGATGCGGGATACTCCGACGGCATGCTGCCCTTCATCGGCGGCGGCTTCGCCTATGACTATCTCGAGACCTTCGAGAAGCTGCCGAAGGTAGGGGAGGGGCCAAACGATTACCCAGACTATGAGTTCGTCGTCGCGCAGACTCTCCTCACGGTTGATCACCTCGCGGGCACCGCGGCGCTGCATGCGGTCAACCTGACGGAAGAGGCGGCATCGGCAAGCTTGGCGGCGCTCGCGGAGACTGCGGCGAAGGATCTGGAGCCCGCGCCAAGCCGCGATCGGGTCACCGCGACCGCTTCGATCCCCGACTCAGAGTTCAGGGCAATTGTGTCACAGTTACAAAATAACGTCACAGCGGGCGAAATCTATCAGGTGGTGCCGGCGCGAGCATTTTCGCTCGAGTGCCCGGATGCCTTCGCGGCCTACCGCGCGCTGCGCGAGTCGAACCCGTCGCCGTACATGTTCTACGTCCGCGGCGCGGACTACGAACTCTTCGGCGCCTCGCCAGAGTCCAACCTGAAATTCACGGCGGCGACGCGCGAGGTGCAGCTCTATCCCATCGCCGGCACGCGCCCACGCGGCCTCAACCCAGACGGCACCATCAACGACGAACTCGACATCCGCAACGAGCTTGAGATGCGCACCGACCACAAAGAGGTCGCAGAGCACACCATGCTCGTGGACCTCGCCCGCAATGACTTGGCCCGCGTGGCGGTGCCGCGGACCCGTCGCGTCGCGGACCTGCTCCAGGTGGACCGCTACTCGCGCGTCATGCACTTGGTCTCGCGCGTGACGGCGGAGCTGCACCCGGACTTCGACGCGCTCGACGCGTACCGCGCGTGCATGAACATGGGCACGCTCACCGGCGCGCCCAAGCTGCGCGCGATGGAGCTCATTCGTGAGACGGAGAAGGTACGCCGCGGTTCCTACGGCGGGGCAGTGGGGTACTTGAAGGGCGACGGCTCGATGGACAATTGCATTGTCATACGCTCGGCCTACGTCAAGAACGGGACCGCCGTGGTCCAGGCGGGAGCGGGCGTCGTGCGCGACTCCGTCCCGCAATCCGAGGCTGATGAGACGCTCCACAAGGCCTACGCGGTCTTGAGCGCCATCGCCGCCGCTCATCATGCCACGCTGGAGGTTGTGCGCTAATGACTCCACCCAAGGTCGTATTGATCGATAACCACGACTCCTTCGTCTACAACCTAGTCGACGCACTCGCCGGCTTCGACACCACGGTCTTCCGTAATACTGTCTCCGTGGACGAGATCCTGGGCGCGCGCCCGGACATCATCTGCCTGTCGCCCGGCCCCGGCCACCCGACAGAGGCGGGCTGCATGATGGAACTCATCGACACCGTCCTGGGCACGATACCACTGTTCGGCATCTGCCTCGGCTTCCAGGCACTGCTGCATCACCACGGCGGCACCGTCGAGCCCTGCGGCCCGGTGCACGGCGTCTCGCTCCCGATGACGCTCACGCCAGAGGGTGCGAAACACCCACTCTTCGAGGGGCTCACCACCGACGTGGAGCCTGACAATCCGAACTACGTGGGCACGCAGGTCCCGGTTGCGCGCTATCACTCACTGGGCTGCACGAGCGTGCCCTCCGGCATGCGCGCGCTGGCGACCACTCGGACTGACATCGGCGACGTGGTCATGGCGGGGGAGACTCTCGACGGCATGGCGGGGGGTGTCCAGTTCCACCCCGAATCCGTGCTCACTCCTGAGGGCCCCATCATGTTGGAACGGGCCATTCACCAACTCACTACTCACACGACAAACCGATAGGACACGCATCATGACGAGCCACGACTCACTTAAGACCCTGCAGCGCTTCCTCGATATCAAAGAGCCGACGATGGAGGAGGCCATTGAGGTCTTCACTCCATTGACCGTCGGCGACTACGACGAGGTCCACATCGCGGCGTTGCTCACCTGCATCCGCACGCGCGGCGAGACCTTCGCGGACGTTGCGGGCGCGGCGAAGGCCTTCCTCAAGGCGGGCCGCCCATTCCCGATTACCGGCGAGGGTCTCATGGACACCGCTGGCACGGGCGGCGACGGCGCCAATACGATTAACATCACGACGGCCGGCTCCCTCATCGCTGCCGCCGGCGGCGTGAAGATGATCAAGCACGGCAACCGTTCGGTCTCTTCTAAGTCCGGCTCCGCGGACGTGCTCGAGGCGCTCAACATTCCGCTCGACCTTGACCCTGAGCGCGCCGTTCGCCAGTTCGAAGCCTCCAACTTCACGTTCCTCTTTGCCCCGGCATACAACCCAGCCGTCGCGCACGTGCAGCCGGTGCGCAAGGCACTGGGCGTGTCCACGCTCTTCAACACGATGGGCCCGCTGCTCTCCCCGGGCCGCCCGGAGCATCAGCTCATGGGCATCGCCAACCCGGCACAGGGCCAGCTCCTCGCCGAGGTCTTCCAGGAACTCGGCCGCAGCCGCGCCCTTGTCGCGCACGGCGCCGGCACGGACGAGATCGCCGTCCACGGCACGACGGAGTTCTGGGAGCTGCGTGACGGTGAGATCACGCACTACGCCAAGGAGCCGGAGGACCTCGGCATCGAGCGTCACGAACTCGCGGACCTCGTGGGGGGCGACGGCGAGGAGAATGCGGCGCTCATTCGTGCGGTCTTCGAGGGAACCGGAAGCCCGGCCCACCGTGACGCCATCGCGGCATCGGCAGGCGCAATGTTCTACCTCGACGGCCAGGTCGAGACCCTCAAGGAGGGCACGGAGAAGGCCCTGGGTCTACTCGCGGACGGCACGGTTGCCGCATGGTTGAAGAAGCACGAGGAGGCGAACTATGCCGAATAGTGTGCCGACAGTCCTCGAGGGCATCGTCGCGGCCCGCCGCACGCATCTGCCCGCCATCCGCGAGCGCCTCGCGGGCGTGGACCTCGAGAGCTTGCCGCGTTCCGAGCGCTCGTTCTACGACGCGCTCAATGGAACGAACCGCTTCATCATGGAATGCAAGTCCTCGTCCCCATCGCTGGGCCTTATTCGCGAGCACTACGAGCCGGGTGCCATCGCGCGCGTCTATTCGCGGTACGCGTCCGCCATCTCGGTACTCTGCGAGCCGGAGCGCTTTGGCGGCGACTATGACCACCTGCAGACGGTGGCACTCTCCACACACCTGCCCGTGCTATGCAAGGACTTCATTATCGACCCCATCCAGGTCTACGCGGCCCGCTATTTTGGTGCGGACGCCATCCTGCTCATGATGTCCATCGTGGATGACGAGACCTACGCGGAGCTCAAGGCGCTCGCTGACAAGCTCGGTCTCGACGTCCTCACGGAAGCCATTACGGAGGAGGAGGTCGACCGCGCGGTCGCGTTCGGCGTTGACGTCATCGGCATCAACAACCGCAACCTCCACGACCTCACCATCGATCTGGGCCGCACAGCGCGCCTCGCACAGTACATCCCAGAAGGCAAAGTTGTCGTCTCCGAGTCGGGCATCCGCAACAATCAGACGGTACGCGAGCTCGGCGCCGGCGCCAATGCGTTCCTCGTCGGCTCGCAGTTGACTGGTACGCCGGACATCGACCGCGCTGCGCGGGAGCTCGTCTACGGCAAAAACAAGGTCTGCGGCCTCACCACATGGAGCGCCGCCCAAGCCGCCCGTGCGGCGGGCGCGGTCTACGGCGGACTCATCTTCGAGTCCGCGTCACCGCGTAATGTTTCACGTGAAACCGCGGAAGACATCATTGCGCACGAGCCGGATCTCGCGTACGTCGCCGTCTCGCGACGCACCGAAGGATGGGAGGAACTCGCGCTCGACGGTGTGGAGGTCTTCCAGATTCACGCGCCGCTCCACAATTCGGTGGAGGAGGAGCGTGCCCTCATTGCCGCCGTTCGTGCCGCGGCAGGGGAGCGCGAGGTGTGGCGCGCCCTCGACATGACGGACCCACGCGGGCCGCAGTTCGCGGCCGCACTCATCGAGGACGTAGACATGCTCGTCTTTGACTCCGGCAAGGGCGGCACTGGCACGCCCTTCGACTGGTCGGCGGTCCCGGATGCGGTGAAGGAGAAGGCATTGCTCGCGGGCGGCATCGGTCCAGACAATGCGATTCGCGCCCTCCACGTCCAAACCGCGGGGTTGGACATTAACTCCGGCGTCGAACGCCAGAAGGGCGTCAAGGACACCGGACTCATTGCGCGCACCTTTGCGAAGATTCGAACTTTTAACAACGGAACCACAGAGGATTAAACGAGGATTACACCATGACAGTTTCACGTGAAACACCGACTTTGCTGCCGGCGTACTTCGGCGAGTTCGGCGGACAGTTCGTCCCCGAGTCACTCATTCCGGCGCTTGACCAACTGGAGAAGGCCTTCGTCGACGCGCAGAACGACCCTTCGTTCCGCACTGAATTGAAGGGCTACCTCAAGGATTATCTGGGCCGCCCGACGCCACTCACGGAGGCGACGAAGCTCGGCGGGAAGGCGCGTATTTTCCTCAAGCGCGAGGACCTGGTCCACGGCGGCGCGCATAAGACGAACCAGGTGATTGGCCAGGCGCTGCTCGCCAAGCGCATGGGTAAAACGCGCATCATCGCGGAGACCGGCGCCGGCCAGCATGGCACGGCCACCGCACTCGCGTGCGCGCTGCTCGACCTCGACTGCGTTATCTACATGGGCGCCAAGGACGTCGAGCGCCAGCAGCCCAACGTCTACCGCATGGAGCTCATGGGCGCGAAAGTCGTTCCAGTTGACTCCGGCTCAGGCACACTCAAGGACGCCGTGAATGAGGCACTGCGCGACTGGACGGCAACGTTCCACGAGTCACACTACCTCCTCGGCACCGCGGCGGGTCCGCACCCGTTCCCGACCATTGTGCGCGAGTTCCACCGCGTCATCTCCGAGGAAGCCAAGGCGCAGATGCTCGAGCGCACCGGCGGCCTGCCGGACCTCGTCGTCGCCTGCGTAGGCGGCGGCTCGAACGCCATCGGCATGTTCGCGGACTTCATCGACGAGGAGGGCGTCGAGCTCGTCGGCGCCGAGCCCGGGGGAGAGGGCCTCGACTCCGGCAAGCATGGCGCCACCATCAACAACGGCACGATCGGCATCCTCCACGGCGCACGCAGCTACCTCATGCGCAACGCGGACGGCCAGGTGGAGGAGTCCTACTCAATCTCCGCCGGCCTCGACTACCCGGGTGTCGGCCCGCAGCACGCCTACCTCTCACAGACGGGTCGCGCGACATACGTGGGAATCACGGACGCGGAGGCCCTCGAGGCCTTCCAGATCCTGTCCCGCAAGGAAGGAATCATCCCCGCCCTCGAGTCCTCGCACGCTCTCGCGTACGCGCTCAAGCGCAAGGATGAGGACATCACTATCCTCGTCGCACTCTCTGGCCGCGGCGACAAGGACATCGCCCACGTGCGCCGCACGCTCGAGGCCCACCCGGAATACGTCTACAAGGAGGACTAATCATGGATCGCTACAGCCAACTTTTTGAGACCCTGAAGCAGCGCGGCGAAGGCGCTTTCGTCCCCTTCATCATGCTCGGCGATCCGACACCGGACGCCACTCTCGCCGTCGTCCGTGCAGCGGTGGCAGGCGGTGCCGATGCCCTCGAGCTCGGCGTGCCCTTCTCCGACCCGGTCGCAGACGGCCCTACCATCCAGGCCTCCCATATCCGCGCGCTCGCCAATGGCGCGACCGTCGATGCCGCCATCGCACAGATCACGCAGATCCGCGCGGAGTTCCCCGAGCTTCCCCTCGGCATGCTCATTTACGGCAACGTGCCGTTTACGCGCGGCCTCGACCGCTTCTACACGGAGTTCAAGGACGCTGGCGCGGATAGCATCTTGCTTCCCGATGTCCCCGTGCGCGAGGGCGCACCCTTCGTTGCCGCCGCAAAGAAAGCGGATATCAATCCGATCTTCATCGCCCCAGCCCGCGCGACGGAGCACACCCTCGAGGGCGTCGCCGCCAGCTCGAAGGGCTATATCTACGCGATCTCCCGCGACGGCGTGACGGGCACGGAGAAGGAGTCCGAGACTCTCGGCCTCGACGAGGTAGTCGCTAACGTCGCCCGATTCGGCGGCGCGCCGGTCCTCCTCGGCTTCGGCATCTCCACCCCGGAGCATGTCGCGGCGGCCATCAAGGCCGGCGCCGCCGGTGCCATCACTGGCTCGGCGCTCACCAAGATCATTGAGAAGCACCTCGTCACCATCGACGAGGAAGCGGGCACGACGCGCGTCGAGGACCTCGACGCGCTCGCCAAGGACGTGACGGAGTTCGTCTCCGCCATGAAGGCGGGGACGCGCTAACGACGCAGGAGGAGGACAATGTCTCCTGCCGAGGAGCTACCCTCCGCGGAGTTGTCCTTAGGGGCATCGGCAGCATTATTCAGCTTCACGGTGTTCTCTTGCGTCCCCTCCTGGGGAGTCGGCGCCAGGATGACGGGAAGCGGAACCTCATTGCTTCTCCCGAAATGTGTAAGAGTTCCGTTTCTCATCTTCTCAAAAGTTTCTTCATAAGAGAAGACGGACGGCGCATGCGTCGCGTCTTTCACGTGGGAACGCGCCTGGATAACACCTCACAGTGTCCAAGAATGACCAAAGGCCCAGCCTTTCGGCTGGGCCTCATTCTTAGTGTTGTTACTCTTCTGTGGCGGCGAGGGCGGCGCGCTCCGCCTCATCGTCGCTGATCTTCTTGCCCGCGAAGCGATCCACGATCATCGCGATGGCGCCGTCACCCGTGACGTTAGCAGCGGTACCCACGGAGTCGATCGCGATGTACGCGGCGATCATGAGCGCGACGAGGGAATCATCGAAGCCCATGTTGGACTGGAGGAGGCCAACGGCAACCATGACGGCACCGCCAGGAACACCCGGGGCAGCGACCATCATGATGCCCAGCAGGAAGATGAATCCGAAGGCGGAAGCAGCGGAGACATCCATGCCCGTAAGGAAGACGATGGCAAACGCGTAGAGCGTCAGCTTCATCATGGAACCCGAGAGGTGGATGGTGGCGCAGAGCGGGATGACGAAGCCGGCGACTGGCTTGCTGATGCCATTCTTCAAGGCCGAATCCAGCGTCACCGGAATGGAGGCAGCCGAAGATGACGTGCCCAATGCCGTAAAATAGGCCGGCGCCATGTTCTTCAGGGCAGTAAACGGGTTCTTGCCCGCGATGGCGCCCGCGACGACGTACTGGAAGATGAGGTACACGATGCTCATCACGACGGCGAGGATAAGCACCTTGGTAAACGCAACGAGGACGTCACCCAGGTTGCCGTTCATGCCCAGGGACAGGAACATGCCAAAGATGTAAATGGGCAGCAACGGGATAACAAAGCCCCAGATGACCTTGATAACAACGTTCTCGGTTTCCTTGATGACGCGGTACAGATTGTCCGACTTCACCGTCGTCATGGCAACACCCACGCAGAAGCTGAGCAGGAGGGCGGTCATGACCTCAAAGGGCGCGGGCATCTCCACCGTGAAGAAGGGCTCTAAGGCGCCCTCGTCGATGTCGGAGACGTTCGTATTGATGGACTGACCTGCCAGCAAGGTGGGGTAGAGGGCCAACGACAGGCCGTAGGCAATCGCACCAGAGAGAATGGTGGAGCCATACGCAATACCCGCGGTAATACCCAGCCACTTACCCGCGCCGCGTCCAAGACCCGCGATGGCGGGCGCGACAAGCGCGAAGATAAGGACAGGAATAAAGAAGTTAAGGAAGTTACCGAAGAGCCCGTTGAAGGTAGCGAAGATGCGGCCGAGCCACACCGGCGCGAAGAAGCTGACGATAACGCCCAGGATGATGGCGACAATAATCTTGAAGAGAAGACTATTCGCAATGCTCTTGAGGTTCATGGCAGTACTTTCACAAAGATAAAGGGAGCCTGTGGTGGGAGGCTACTCCGCATCCCCCAAGCGACCAGCCACAACGCAGCGCGGCCTCCCGAGGGAGTGAAGCAGGTCGGCCGAATTTCTATTGGTCGACATACTCATTGAGGTTACCCCACACCCATGGGAATAATGAATACATATGCGGCGAGTGTGCCCGGTGGGACGATTACGGCCGCGGGGGAGGCACCGTTTAGAATGGAGCCCATGGTTGCACTCGGAGTCATTCTCCTTATTCTCGCTGTAGCGCTCGTCGTCATCGGCGGCCTCGCTGCTGCCCGCAAGCTACCGGGCAATAACGTCATCGGACTCCGTGTCGAGGAAGCTCGCAAGTCGCGCGAGGCATGGGAGTTCGCCCACTCCGTCGCTGGCCCAGTATGGATCCTCGGTGGCGTCGCACTCCTCTTCGGTGGCCTCGTCGCGCTCATCGCCCACGGGTGGATGTGGATCATCCCCGCGCTCGGCTTCATCGTCGCCGTGCTCGCCGTCTCCGTCGGCGCCAACATGGGCGCCCGCGCCGCATTCCTCTTCGACCAGAACGAAAAGGCAAAGGAAGCCGCCGGCCCCGCAGTCGATCTCACGGCCTTGCGCCGGGCCGCCCGCAAAGCGGACAACAAGTAAACGTACACCGCGGTTCTGCCGCGGTTCTTTTTTAATCCTATAGTGGACTAAACCCATTACATCATTTGCCCAACTTTTTAATTCGTTTGCCGTCACAGTGACTAAATAAACAAGAGGCTGAGCCTGTCCACAAAACCTAGTCTTCGTTGGTGTTCGCCAATTATTCGCCGCACGGAATCCCCCTCACGGAGGGGTGAGACATGACAGCATCTTCTATAACAGGCACACTGGAACGCATGAAATCTTTGAGCGCGCTTCCCCTCCTCACTGCCTCTACTCTCGCACTTGCTTCGTGCTCCTCGACCGCAGACACTTCGGACGCACCAAGCTCGGAGCCGGTGACCACCGAGATGACCGCCACCACCGAAACGTCGGCCGCTCCGCACACCTTTTCCGCCGAGACGACCTCACCGTCGGCCATGTCGAAGGGCGTCAACGTACCAGGCTTCCGTTCCAATCTCGAGCAGGCCGGATACACCTGCGATGAGGATGATGACTGTACCCGCACAGCAGACGCTGCAACGTATGAGGTCGACTTCGATTCGGACTCCGTCTCCGCGACAGTGACCGGCGCTCCCAACGATAGAGAGAAGCACATCGACGCCATTCTTTCCGATGTCGGCGTGGCCCTCGGCGAATATGACTTCGGCGAGACCTCATGGACCGAGATTAAGGAATGGACGCTCTCCAACACGGCCGCCGACGCGGCACGCGATGACGCCGAGGCAATACTGGGGAATATTCACCTCGAGGCGGAGAATGACGACGACGGCTACGGCGTGGACATTGACCTCACGGCCTAACTACCCGCTAGGGTAGAGGCATGACCTTTCGATGCTCCCGCCGAGCTTTCCTCCTCGGCACTGCCACCACCTTCGCAGGGGCCTACCTGGCCGCCTGCGGTAAAGAGCCCACCGCCGAGGTAGCCGCCACCGAAATTCCTGTTGGGTCTGGCGTCATCGTCGACGGTGTTATCTTCGCCCAGCCAGAGGAAGGCGTGTTCAAGGCTTACTCCACGACGTGCCCGCACCAGCAGAACCCGATCTCCAAGATCCAGGGCGGCAACGCCATCTGCACGAAGCACATGAGCACGTTCGATCTCGCCACGGGCGAGGTCGTCTCCGGCCCAGCGCCCACCGGTCTCACAGCCTTCGGCGTGGAATCTGACGGCACGACGGTAAAGAATACCGCTGCCGGCTAATCTCCCAACACGTAGTTTCACGTGAAACATCGCGCCGCGGCGCCCGCGTAGACTGCAAGGCATGCTCGCACGCTTGAAAAACACCGACCCACTGATCGTCCTCATCCTCAGCGCGGTCGTTTTAGCCACCATCCTGCCCGCGCGCGGCGCCTTCGCGGACGCGTTCTCCATCGCGACGAATATCGCGATCGCGCTCCTCTTCTACCTCTACGGGGCGCGTCTTTCCACGTCTGAGGCCCTCAATGGCCTCAAGCACTGGAAGCTCCACCTCACAATTCTGGCATTCACGTTCGTCGTGTATCCGCTCGTCGGCCTTGCGCTCCGACCCCTCAGTGGACTCGTCGGCGAGGATATGTATCTAGGCATCCTGTACCTCACACTCGTGCCCTCCACGGTGCAATCCTCCGTCGCGTTCACCTCCATCGCCCGCGGCAACGTGGCGGGCGCCATCGTTTCGGCCTCACTGTCCAACCTGGCAGGCGTCCTCCTCACTCCACTGCTCGTTATGCTGTGCATGGGTGTGGGCTCCGGCATTCACATCGACTCCTCCGTCTTCATTGATCTCGCCGTCCTGCTTCTTCTACCCTTCTTCCTGGGCCAAATCACTCGCCGCTGGGTAGGCACGTTCGCCGCTACCAAGGGCACCAAGATCGTCGACCGTGGGTCTATCGCCATGGTTGTGTACTCCGCATTCTCCGCCGGCATTGTGGGCGGCATCTGGTCCAATATCGGAGTGTGGCAGGTGCTCTTCCTCGTCCTCTTCTCCATCGTCATGGTCGTCTTCATGCTGTGGCTCACACAGCGCGGATCCAAGCTCCTGGGCTTCGACCGCAGCGACACGCGCGCCATCGAATTCTGCGGCACGAAGAAGTCACTCGCGACGGGCCTGCCCATGGCTTCGGTCATTTTCGGCGCAGGCGGCGCGCAGCTCGCCCTCCTCGTCCTGCCCCTCATGATTTTCCACCAAGTACAGCTCATGATCTGTTCATGGCTGGCCGCCCGCTACGCCCGCCAAGAAGAGACGCCGGTAAGATAGTCCACCATGAGCACCTTCCTCCACGTCCGCACCACCATGACCATCCCGCAGGTGGGCGTTGCCATCCACGTCGCCGAGCTCGAGGAGCTGTCGCCCACAACCTGCCGCATGCACCGCCTGGTTGCTCTTGCCCCCAATGACGCCGTGGTGGGCGCCGCGACTCCTCAGGCCGCGCAGGGCGACGCACAAATTCCCCTCGCCGAGGTGCCGCACCCCAACACCTATGATTCCTACGAGGGCATGGAGGCCGAGCGTCTCAGCCTGGAGGACTTTGAGGCGCTGTGGGCCGAAGCCACCGCCCGCTTCCCGGAGCTCTCATACTGATGCTCCAACCTGCGCGGCTAGAACACTAGATTCACCAGCGCCATATACGCGAGCGTGCCTCCGATAATGGAGAGCCCCGAGGTGTGGCGCCACAGGTGCAACCCCACCGTCGCCGCCACGCCGAGGAGCGCCGCGAGCAGCCCGCCGGGTGCCTCACGCTGGCCGAAGACCGTGTACACCACGAGCACCGTCATCACTCCCACGGGCATGAGCAGGCCCAGCAGGCTAATGAACTGGTTATTCTTGAAGGCCTTGACGAAGCCAAACGGCAGCCATCGAATAAGTACCGTCACCACACACACGGGCAGCAGTACGGCGAAGATGGCGCCCAGGGTCACTCCTTCTGGCATTAGTCCACCACCTGTGCAGAGCTTTCCGATGCCCCCCGTTTCCAGGTGAGTGCCGCATCGAGCCGCGGCGAGAAGAAGCGCGCAATGAGCACGAGGAAGTACGCGACAAGCGCGACCATGAGCATCTGGCCGGGAACAAGCAGTGCACAGATGAGTGCAATGATGCCGGAGATGACGGGCAGCGAGTAGTCCGGGTTGTTCTTAAAGGAGTCGAAGGCGAGCACCACGAACAGTGCGACGAGCGCGAACTCCATGCCCTGGACCGAGTCGGGAACAGCCTGGCCGGCCACCGCACCGACGATGCCTGGCAGCACCCAGAGCGCTTGGCAGAAGATCTGAATGGTGAGCACCCGTGGACCGGAGAGCTTTTCACCGCGCGGCAGGGCGGAGACGATCGCGTAGGACTCGTCTGTGAGTGCATACGTCGAGTAGGCACGTCCCAGCACCGAACGAATACTATCGCGGGGGAAGGTCAGGCCGTAGAAGATATGGCGGAAGTTGACCATAAAACCCGTCACGGCCGCCGCAGTCGCCGAGACACCCGAGGTAATCATGGCGACGGCAAGGAATTCCATGGAACCGGCGTAGATCACGAAGGAGAAGATGGGCGCCCACCACCACGCGAAGCCGGTCTGGACCATGAGCAGACCGAAGGCGAGGCCGAGAGGAATAAGTCCCAAGCCCACGGCCCAGGTATCAGCAAGGCCCTTCTTTATCTCTGCACGCGTGTCCACGGAATTCATGGAGCCAGCATACCAATCCCGCTACATGGTATGAACGCCCCGCAGTACGGGAATCTAATTCGCGTCGGCGCTCCGCGGGAACGTCGAGAACAGGGGGAGAGGCATGGGCTGACGCTTCATCACGTCGCCCCACAGATCGGCCGGGCCAGGCGTGAGCACGTCCTGCGCTAGCGCCGGTGCGACGTACCAATCGCCGTCCGCGATTTCCTCTTCAAGCTGACCGGGCGCCCACTCCGCGTAGCCTGCGAAGAGACGCATGCCGGCGAGGCGATCTTCGAGCTCGGAAGGCTCCGCACGCAGATCCACGAGTGCCAGACGCGGCGCGATCTTGGAGAGCACGTCATCCTCGTCGAAGGTGACGCCGGGCTGCGTCATGCCCAGGCCCAGCACGGACTGCTGGTTAAGCGGGCCGCCGATGTAGAGGGCCTGCGGCTTGGTCACGAGCGGCAGCCACTCGGGCAGCACGTTGAAGACGGCGACCTCGGAGCGTTGGGTGAGCACGACGCCGAAGGTCATCTCCGCGTTGTGCTCGAGGATGAGCACGACGGAGCGCGCGAACTCGGAAGAGCGCATGCCGGGCGCGGCGATGAGGAGCTGGCCGCGCGCTGGCTCGTTGCGTTCGAGGGCCTTAAACAGTCGGTCGGCGTACATAGCTATCTAGATTCCCACCACTCGCGCAGCTTCGCAATCGCAACCTCGCGCTCGAGGGGACCTTCCTCGAGGCGTAGCTCCTTCATAAAGTTCCACGCTTTGCCGACCTCGGGACCCGGCTTCAAGTCGAGGATCTCCATAATCTCGTTGCCGTCCAGGTCGGGGCGGACGCGCGCCAAGTCTTCCTTCGCGGCGATCTCCGCGATGCGCTCCTCGAGCAGGTCGTACGTCCGCGCGAGGCGCGCGGCCTTCTTCTTGTTGCGCGTCGTGCAGTCCGCGCGCGTGAGCTTGTGCAGGCGGGGGAGAAGCTCGCCCGCGTCCGTGACGTAGCGGCGCACGGCGGAGTCCGTCCACGAGTCGCCATCGAAGCCGTGGAAGCGCATGTGCAGGTAGATGAGCTGCGCAATGTCCTCGGTCACGTGCTTGGGGTACTTGAGCTTGCGCAGGCGCTTGCGCGCGAGCTTGGCACCCACGACCTCGTGGTGGTGGAAGCTCACCTTGCCGTCCGTCGTATCGCGCGTGGCGGGCTTGCCAATGTCGTGGAGGAGCGCGGCCCAGCGCAGCACGAGGTCCGGGCCATCCTCTTCCTGGTCGATGGCCTGGCGCAACACCTTGAGCGAGTGGGCGTAGACATCCTTGTGCTGCGCGTGCTCGTCCGGCTCCATGGCAATGGCGGGGATTTCCGGGAAGACGTAGTCCGCGATGCCGGAGGAGCAGAGCAAGTCGATACCGCGTTCCGGCAGCGAGCCGAGCATGAGCTTGTCCAACTCCACCTGGACGCGCTCGACGGTGATGCGCTGGATTTCGCCGGCCATGTCCTGCATGGCTGTGAGCACGCGCGGGGCGACGTCGAACTCGAGCTGGGAGGCGAAGCGCGCGGCACGGAGCATGCGCAGCGGATCGTCGTGGAAGGACTGCTCCGGCGCGGCCGGAGTGTCGAGGACGCGTGCGGCCAAGTCACCGAGGCCGCCCATCGGGTCGTGGAACTCCGGCCCGTCGCTGCGCAGCTCAACCGCCATGGCGTTAACTTTGAAGTCCCGGCGCGTGAGGTCGCCCTCGAGCGTGTCACCGTACGCGACCTCGGGGTTGCGCGAGTCCCCGTCATAGACGTCGGAGCGGAAGGTGGTGATTTCGATCTGCTGGCCCTTGTACGCCGCAGACACCGTGCCGTAGTCGATGCCCGTGTCCCACACGGTCTCGGCCCAGTCGTCAAGGATGGCCTGCACCACGTCCGGGCGCGCCGGCGTGGTGAAGTCCAAGTCATGGCCCAGGCGGCCGAGCGCGGCGTCGCGCACGGAGCCGCCCACGAGGTAGAGCGCGTGGCCGGACTCCTCGAAGCGAGCGATGAGCCCCTCGAGCAGCGGGTAGAGCTCGCGTACCGCGGCGTCTGCCCGCGCGAGGACGCCCAGGCGTTCCGGCGAGGCGGGATCCGTACGGTCGGTGCTGTCCTGGGTGTCCTGAAAATTCACGCGGCCAAGTCTACTACGATAAGTGGCGATGACTAACCGAAATGAAGGCACCAAACCCGCACCGCGCAGGCGTCGCCGCCGCCGGCGTACCGACGGGCGTGCCAAGCGCGCGCAACAGCAGCAACGCCAGCAGTCGCGCTCGATGGAAACCCGGGACGAAACGTCCGCGGGCGGCCTCGTTGTCTCCGGATTGCCGGAGGCCGTGCAGGCTGACGGTTCGGTGGATCTCGCCCAGGTCTACGTCGCGCTCATCGGGCGCCTCGACCGCCGCGGCCGCCTCCTGTGGTCCATGCCCAAAGGCCACGTCGAGGCCGACGAGGACAAGCGCGCGACCGCCGAGCGCGAGGTCTGGGAAGAAACCGGTATCCACGGCGAGGTCTTCGCGGACCTCGGCGAGATCGACTACTGGTTCGTCTCAGACGGCGTGCGCATCCATAAGACGGTGCACCATTATCTCTTGCGGTTCCGCGACGGCATCCTCAATGACGAGGATCCGGAGGTCACCGAAGTCTCCTGGATCCCTGTGTCCCAACTCATTGAGCATTTGGCGTACGCGGACGAGCGCAAGCTCGCGCGTATCGCCCACGATCTGCTTCCTGACTTAGCCCGCGCAGACAAGGAAGCAGGGAAGGCCACGCCGCGTTGAGGCGCGCCGCTGTAGTCGCAATCGCCGCCTCCGTCGCGCTCCTCACGGCGCCCGCCCAGGCCGCGCCGACGCTCGATGACGCAGCCTGGGAGAGCGTCCGCACGCCGCAGATCGCCGAGCTCAGCGTCACGGAGATCTCCGCGCCGCGCCGCGGGGAGGATCTCCACGTCACCCTCGAGATCGTCAATACCTCTGACACCACGATGACGGATCTCCAGGTCACCACCCGGCGCGGGGACCGCGTCTCCACCGTCGACGCAGGCCGCTCAGAGCTCGCCACCGGCCAGTTCCCTTACTTCGCGGCCACCGCCGCACCCGCGGACCTGGAACCGGGGGAGCGCACCACGGTCGAGCTCCGCGTGCCCACGGGCCTCAATGATCAGGGCACCCTGGCCCTGGACGAGGACGGCGTCTACCCGCTCATGTTCGCGCTCACCGGCTTCCAGGACGGGGCGGCGCATGCGCTTGCCGATGACCGCCTCCTCCTTCCCGTCGGCGACTCCAAGGCCAAAGATTCCCTCACGGTCCTCTATCCGCTCACCGCGACCGTGGACATCGTGCCGGGCGAGACCGGCGGCGAGTCGCTCATCCTCCAGTCCGAGCAGCTCGCGGGCCAGCTCGGCCCCGAGGGGCGCCTTACCCGACTCGTCGACACGTACCTCGACCACAACCAGCCCGGTTGCGTCGTGCTCGACCCTGCGCTCGTCGACGTTGCGTCGCGTATGGCGGACGGCTACACCGTGGCGAGTAACCGGCCGTCCATCGTGAAGAAGCCACAGCGCCTGCGCGACTCCTGGGGCTCGACCAACGACACCGCGGGCGTCGAAGGCACCGGCTCCGCCGCGGCGCAGGCCTTTCTGGACAAACTGAAGAAGCTCGACTGTATCAGCACCATGCCGTGGGCCAACGCGGACCAGAACGCCGCGGCGAAAACCCGCAACGCGTGGCTCCTCCACGAGGCCGTCGCCCGCGGCAACGAGACCATCGAGGACACCCTGGGCATAACGCCTACCACTATCCTTGTGCCCGGCAACGGCTACGTCACCTCGGATTTCACGACGAATGCCCCCTACGCGGACCTGGGCACGCCCACCGTCCTCGTCGCGGACAATACGACGGTCACGGGCAGTGAGCACTACGCGACGTATAACGCCTCGCTCGCCTCGCTGCTCGCCGCCACCGGCTCGCGCCCGGAGACCACCGCGTACTCCAACCCGGCACTGCACTACGACTTTGCTGCCGATGCCCCCGCCTCCCGCGCGCTCAGCGCCGCCGCCGGCATCCGCCTCGCGCGCACCGAGCACGCCGCCCCAGAAGCCGATAAAGATGCACCCCTCGTGGCCAAGCTGCCCAACCAACTCGATCCGGCCGCCGCTGCGGCGGTCCTCGATGAGCTCGCGCAGGGCGCGGCCGAAAGGGGCATCGGCAAGCTGGGCGCGGCAGAGACAAACGACCAGCCGGGCAGCCCCTACGCGGACCCCGCGGCGCTGAGCGGGCCCGAGATTCTGCTTGCCGAGCAACAAGCGCGGTACGCGGACGAGCTCATGCTCATCATGGTCAATGATCCGAATATTGCGCTCACGCGCTACGGATTTACGCTGCCGCTGCGCCGCGACCTGCTCATGGCGTTGAGTCTCAACGATCGCCAGACGGCCTCCGGCTACCAGGACGCAATCGTGCGCTCGACGCGCCGCTTCGAGGCGAACTCGGAGCAGCTGCAGGAGCTGCGCGCCTCCGTCTCGCTCATTCCGCCGGGCAACGTCTATACGCGATCTTCGCAATCGTCGCCGCTGCTCATCGTCGCGGAGAACTCGCTGCCACTGCCCGTCGAGGCCCACATTAAATATGAAGGCCCTGAGTCCGCGTCCCTCAACACGCCAGAGACGCTGCGGGTGCCCGCCAAGGGTTCTATTACGGTATCGATGACGGCCGACCTGCCGACTGACCGCAGGACAGACCTCCGCCTGTGGCTCGCGACGCCTGACGGCGCGACCATCTCGCAGCCTGTCACCATTGCGGTACAGACCAGGGGCGGTATGTTAAGTGTTTACGGCCTGGGCGGTCTCGTCGCCCTGCTCGCGCTGGGCGCGCTCGCCGTGCGCCTGCGCCGGGCCTCGCATAAGAAGAAGTAGAGCTCTTTATGACATCTCAAGAACCCGCTGGCTTGCGTTCGCGCATTGTCCAACCCACTCCGCCGGCGCCCGTGCCGGTGCCACGCGCCCAACCTGAGCCCGAGCCCACGCCCGCCGAGCCGGACAAGTCGCACCTCCAGGGCGAAAACTACGTGCCGGCATCCGCTGGAGCGTCTGCCGAAAATTCAGAAGGCACCTCTGACGCCGACGTCGTCCGCGCCGGCGGCTCCATGGCCATCGCGACGCTCATCTCGCGCATCACGGGCTTCCTGCGCACCGTGCTCATTTCCTCGACGCTGGGCGCGGCCATCGCATCCGCGTTCCAGACGGCGAACCAGATTCCGAACCTCGTCACCGAGATCGTCCTCGGTGCGGTGCTCACCTCGCTCGTCGTCCCGGTCCTTGTACGCGCGGAGAAGGAAGACCCCGACCGCGGTGAGGAATTCGTGCGACGATTATTCACGCTCGCCGCCTCGCTCCTCGGCGTGGTGACCATCCTCTCCGTCGTGGGCGCGCCGCTACTCACGCGCATGATGATCAAATCGGACGGCATGGTCAACGTCGACCAAGCAACGTCCATGGCGTATCTGCTGCTCCCACAGATCTTCTTCTACGGCCTGTTCGCTCTCTTCCAGGCCATCCTCAATACGAAGAATATCTTTGCGCCCGGCGCGTGGGCCCCGGTCATCAACAACGTCATTTCCATCGCGGTGCTCCTGGCGTACTGGTTCCTGCCTGGCGAGCTCAACCCCGCCGCGCCCTCGCCAGTCACGGACCCGCACATCCTGCTCCTTGGCCTCGGCACCACGGCTGGCGTCGTAATCCAATGCCTCATCCTTGTTCCGTACCTGCACCGCGCGGGCATTAACCTCACACCCCTGTGGGGCATCGACGCCCGCCTCAAGCAGTTCGGCTCCATGGCCATCGCGATTATCGCGTACGTCGCCATCTCCCAGGCTGGCTACGTCGTGACCTCACAGATCGCGTCCATCTCCTCTGAAGCCGCGAACGTCATCTACCAGAACCACTGGCTGCTGCTCCAGGTGCCCTACGGCGTCATCGGCGTCACCCTCCTCACGGCGATTATGCCGCGCCTGTCCCGCAACGCCGCGGACGGCGACTCGGACGCCGTGGTCCGCGACCTCACGCTGGGCACGAAGCTCACCTTCATTGCGCTTATCCCTATCGTCGTCTTCTTTACCGGCTTCGGCGTGCCCATCGCTCAAGGACTCTTCGGCTACGGCCGCTTCACCATGGACGAGGCCGAAATCCTCGGTCTCACGCTGTCCTTCTCCGCGTTCACGCTCATCCCGTACGCCCTCGTCCTACTCCACCTGCGCGTCTTCTATGCCCGCGAGGAAGCCTGGACGCCGACCTTCATCATCGCGGGCATCACCATTAGCAAGGTCGTTCTCTCCCTGCTCGCCGTGCGCGTGGCGAGCTCTCCGGACAACGTGGTCGTCCTCCTCGGTACCGCCAACGGCTTTGGCTTCGTCGCCGGCGCCGTCATCGGCGCGTTCCTTCTCAAGAGACACTTGGGCTCGCTGGGCGGGCGCGAAGTCACGAGTACTACCGTGTGGTCCGCCGGCGCGGGCGTCGTGGGCCTGCTCGTCGCTCTCGCCTTCAACTGGCTCCTGGACTTTGTCATCCCCGAGGTCCCCAGCCTCTTCATCCTCGTGCGCGTGAGCCTGTCCGGCATCGTCTTCCTCATCGTCACCGGCCTCGTCTTGTCCCGCTCCGGCCTGCCGGAGGTCCTCAACCTGGGCCGCGCGCTCCAGCGCGTCCCGGGCATGAGCCGCTTCATCAACATCAAGCCGGACGCCGGTATTCAGGTCGAGCAACCCGAGCAGGCGGAAATCCAGCCGCTCGTCGCCTTCGACGCCTTCAACTCCTCGCCGGTCCCGCCGCCGATGTCCGCCGGTATCGTCCGTGGCCCCGCCCTCGTGCCGGGTGCCCCGGTCTCTGACGGCCGCTTCCGCCTCCTCAAGGAGCACGGCTCCGTGCCGGGCGCGCGCTTCTGGCAGGCTCGCGAACAAGAGACCGGCCGCATGGTCGCGCTCACCTTCGTCGACACCACGAACCGCGCGCCGCTGGCAGCGGCCACCCCGGCCGAGGTGGCCAAACGCTCCGCCGAGGTCGCGCGCTCCACGCGCAAGCTCGCGGAGATGAGCCTGCCCACCGTCGCGGACAATATTGAAATCCTGTCCTACCGCAACGGCGGACTCGTGGTTGCGGACTGGATCGAGGGCACCGAGCTCAAGGCCGTCGCCGAGGCCGGCAACCTCGACTCCCGCGCCGTGGCTCACGCGCTCGCACCCGTGCTTGCCGATGCCGCCGCGGCCCACGCCGCCGGTCTTGCCTACGGCGTGGACAATCGCGCGCGCTTCCGCGTCGCCACGGATGGCGTGGTCCGCCTTGCCTTCCCAGGCGTGCTGAATAACGCGTCGGAGGAATCCGACCACGCGGCGCTCACGTCCGCGATTTCCACTCTCGCGCATGCCGCCAGCCCGGCCCCGCAGGCGCTCATTGATTTGGGCGAGTCTGAGGCACCGCTCGCGCTCATCGCGGACCAGCTCCGCGAATTAGGAGGCGACGCGGAGGATGCTCCGGAGGAAGAGCCGCTGCCCATCTCCGAGCCTGAGATCATCGTCGAAGACGAGGAACCGGGCTTCGGCTCCCGCGGCTACTCACGCTCCGGCGTCTTCCTCCTCGGCACGCTGGCGACCGCCTTCGTGGTGGGCATGGCTGCGCTCACCGTATGGATCATCTCGCTCATCGGCGGCGACGAGCCCGAGACTCCTGTCACGCTCTCTGCACCCACGACGACCGCTGTGTCCGGCCCCGCGCTCGTGCTCACGCCAGCTGGCGCCGTAGACGTGGCCTCTGGCAAGGAGACGACCGCGCTCACCGATGACTCCTCGAAGACGACGTGGACGACGCCCAAGGCCGATACCGGGGTGCTCCTCGAGTTGTCCCAGCCCTCCCAGCTGCGCGACGTGGTCTTCTCCCAGTCCAAGTCCACGGGCGCCGAGTACCGCGTCTTCGGCGTCACGGGCACCCCGGACCCCGCGTCGCTCGATGCTGACTCGAAGGAACTCACCGAGCTCGCCAGCGGCAAGCTCAAGTCCGCCAAGGACCACGTCGATCTGGACGAGCTGCCGGAAAAATTCGACGGCGTCCTCATCTGGTTCGACTCCCTGCCCAAGGCAGACAAGGTGACGCTCACTGACGTCCTCGTCACTGGCCGACCGTAATTCCTCCGGCGGACCCACACATATCCCTTCCGGACATATAGTGGCTCTCCGCCCAGAGCCACGAAAGCCCTATATGTCCGGAACGTACATCCGGGCACATACAAAAGCGCACTCCATGCGGAGTGCGCTTTCTGCGTTTTCTGGGATGTGGTGGCTTAGTTGGTTGCGCGCGGGTGCTTGCGGTGCAGGGCGGTAAAGGCGGTGGCGTCGGCACACTCCCAGATGCGCTGCCAGCGCTCGGAGACCTCACCGGTAAGCAGGGCGCCCGGCTCGAGCCAGTCATAGAGCTCGCCGTAGGACGTCGCATGCGCGGGGTCCACGCGGTGGAAGACATGCTCGGGACCCAAGTCCTGGAAGGAGGACAGGCCCATGGAGGCGAGGATGCGCTTGGCGGAGCGCACCACACCGTTGTGGTAGTTCGCCACGCGCTGGCCCTTGTCGTCCACGTCAACGCCGCGGGCAAGCCACGGATTCTGGGTCGCCACACCGCTCGGGCACATGTTGGTATTGCACTTCTGTGCCTGGACGCAGCCGGTGGCCATCATCATGCCGCGCGCGGAGTTCGTGAAGTCCGCGCCGAGCGCGATGCGGCGCACGACGTCCGCGCCGCCAGCAATCTTGCCGGAGGCACCGATGGCCACCTTGTCGCGCAGGCCCGTACCTACGAGCGCGTTGCGGGTGCCGAAACGCAGCCGCCGCGACGGAAATTTAGGAAATATATTCACCGGATCCTTGCAGGTGGTGATGCGTTTTCGCACATAGTAAAAGAAAATGACTTGAAGCTTGAAGTCATTGGGGTACTATGAGTGATACATCAACAAACGAACTGATTACTTATATCAAAGAGAAACAATCATGACTGTTAACGCAGGCACCTACACCCTGGATCCGGCCCACACCAACATCGGCTTTATCGCTCGCCACGCCATGGTCACCAAGGCCCGCGGCAAGTTCGAAGAGTTCGAGGGCACCATTAACGTTGCCGAGAACATCAACGAGTCCTCTGCAGACGTCACCATCAAGACCGCTTCCATTAGCACCGGCAATGAGGACCGCGACGGCCACGTCAAGGGCGACGACTTCTTCGCCGTTGAGCAGTACCCGGAGCTGACCTTCAAGGCCACCACGTTCAACGTTGACGAGTCCGGCGAGGGCACCGTCGAGGGCGAGCTCACCATCAAGGGCACCACCAAGCCGGTCACCCTCAAGGTTGAGGATGCGGGCGTCGCCGAGGATCCGTTCGGCAACACCCGCTTCGGCTTCGAGGCCACCACGAAGATCAACCGTCTCGACTACGGCATCGACTTCAACGCTCCGCTGAAGACCGGCGGCGTCCTAGTGTCCGAAGAAATCAAGATCGTCCTCGAGGTCTCTGCCATCAAGCAGTAGTTCTTCAGAAATCCGGCGCTGGGGCGCGCCCAATCGCCCCTTTCCTTCCTGACGCCGTATCCCGTGTCCTCGCGAGGCGGGATACGGCGTTTTTCGTATTACCCACACACAACTCCACCCACCCACAACAACTAATAAACAACTTTCAACTACTATATTCTTTCTTTGACCTGCTCTTTTACTGCCGAAGATGCAAAAAGTGTGCACGAGGACCCGAAAAGTTGTTGCAGAGTTGTTTGAAACAACTAGTAGAATAACGGCATGAAGGAAGACGAACTCAACGCCATTATGTAGGCGCTGCGCGCCATCTACGACGGCGCAACAGGCGACTCGCAAGAGTCCCCGACGCTCGACTTCAAGGAAGATCCCGCTGTCCACGCACAAGCACGGAATCCTGATGCACACCTCATCGAGTTCCTCATCGACGAAACCATCTGTTTCTCCAATGCCGACGGCGGAACGGCGTACATCGTGCTCGGTGTTTCGGATAAAAAGTCCGGTCCCTCGGCATTCACAGGAACTCATCGTGACATCACGTGGCTCGAAACCAAGATCTTCGACGGCACTCGTCCCAACATCCGAGTCGAAGGTGAGGCGCTTGATTTCAACGGCGTGCGACTCATCGCACTGCGCGTACCAGCAGGAATTACTCTCTATCACCGACCCAAAGGACAAGCCAGCATCCGCGTGGGTACGTCGTGCGAGCCACTGACTGAGGCGCAACGCCACAAGATCTATCTCGACCGTGCAAACCCTGATTTCAGCGCAGCACCGTCCCTGCGCACCATGAGCGAGCTCGACCCCACAGCCATCGACCAGGCACTTCACCTCCTCGCACAGAAGCGCACCTCACAAGGACGCGAGGAACCGGGACCGCGCACGGCCAGCGAGCTTCTCATCGATCTCGCACTCCTCACTGATGACGGCACCCCCACTTTTGCCGCTGAAATACTCTTCATGAAGCCCCCGCATGGACGAGTCACCGTACGACATCTCCTGCGTACAACTCCGAGCGGCGAGCCAACGACAACGGAACTCTCCGCACCCTTAGTGACCACTTACCTGCGGCTCAAGGACCTGGTAGCTCTCAATGCCGCACGCGAAGTTGCCCGCGTCGATCTCAGCAACGGTCAAGAGGTTGCTATCCCCGCCTTCCCAGAACGCGCAGTAGACGAGCTCATTTCCAATGCGCTCGCACACCGTGACTGGGATGCCGCCGCAGCAGTCGTGGTCGACCAGTCGCCCATCTCTTTCACGGTGTGGTCTCCCGGAGGTTTCCCCGTCGGAGTGACGACCGAGCGCGTCTTAACGACGCAGTCCGTGCCACGCAACCCGCGGCTCATGAACGCACTGCGCATGCTGGGACTGACAGAGGAGTCCTCACGCGGCTTTGACCGCATGTGGATCTCCATGTTGGGAACTGGTCGCCGCGTCCCCACGGTGCATGCAGAGGAGAACTTCGTTGAAATTACGCTCTCTTCAGGTAGCGTCGATGCCGCATTCATCCATGCACTCGTAGCACTCCGCGAGCGCTTCGATGCTGAAGCCTTCACGAACGTCAACGGGCTACTGCTCGCACGACACTTCATGGATAACAAGATTCTGCTCCTTCATACCGCAGCGAAACTCCTGCAGCTGGGCGAGCCCCAAACTCTCGATAACCTCGAGTGGTACGTCGGACTTGGGTTTCTCGAGCCCTTGCGCAACGCACCTGAATGGGTGCTATCTGGCGCGGCACGCGAGGCGATGGGGCTGGAAGACGGTTCACACATCACGTCAACCACCGTTCAGGATTGGATCCAGACACAGCTTCGCGCTGGAGCATCGCTCACCACGCGCGAAGTTGCAGACGAATTAGGAATCGACCGCCGCACCGTCACCGCTATCCTGCGCCACCTGCGCACAGTAGGCGAGGCGCGCGTCGACCCCAGCGGCCCCCAGCGCGGTCCCGCAACCCGCTGGATCCAAGCCAGCTAAGAGCAACAAACAACCCATAAACAACTTTCAACTACTGCATTTTTCCCTTGACCAGCACTTTTACGCCGACTATGACGTACGGTAACGAAAATGGTCGCGATAGTTGTTGGGGAGTTGTTTGAAACAACTCAGACAAGAGACCTTATCTCGGGACGCAGGTCGGTGGCGCTAATAAGATGGCACCATGACTACTGCACGCACCTCCGGCAACCTCTCCCAGGCAGAGGCCGCGGCCCGCACCGCCGCGCTCGACATTCACAGTTACAACCTGCACCTCGACCTCAGCCAGGCCGCGCAGGCCAGCGAGTTTAACGTCCGTTCCACCATCCGGCTCGTGACCAGCGATACGGAGTTCTTCGTGGATTACCTGGGCAACTCCGTCGAGGAGGTCCTCGTCAACGGGAAGGCCGTGGACGGCGGCTTCGATGGTGCGCGCATCTACCTCACCGGCGTGCCGGTAGGGGAGGAGGTCACCGTGGAGATCGCTGGTACCTCCGCGTACTCGCGCACGGGCCAAGGCCTACACCGCATGGAGGACACCGCGGACGGCAACGTCTACCTCTACTCCCACCTCGAGCCTTCCGATGCCCGGCGTATCTTCCCATGCGTTGATCAACCGGACCTCAAGGCCGTCTTCCACACGACGATGGTGGCGCCGGCCGGCTGGGCCGTGCTCTCCAATCAGCCGGAGATGACCCGCGCTGAGCATGATGGCGCGGTCACCATCGACTTCGCGCCCACGCCCAAGCTGTCGACGTACCTCACATCGTTTGCCGCAGGTCCGTACGTATCGAAGCACAAGACGTGGACGTCCCAGGACGGCGCGGTGACCTCGGAGCTCGGTGCCTGGGCACGCGCGTCCATGGCGGAGTACCTCGACGACGAAATCCTCGAGCTCACCGCGCAGGGCATGGACTTCTTCCACAAGAACTACGGCTACCCGTACCCGTGGGGAAAGTACGACTCCATCTTCGTTCCGGAATACAACCTCGGCGCGATGGAGAACCCGGGCCTGGTGACCTTCACGGAACGCTACCTCTTCCGCTCCCACGCCACGCGTCCGCAGCGCACGGGCCGCGCAAACACCATCCTCCACGAGATGAGCCACATGTGGTTCGGCGATCTGGTCACGCCGCGCTGGTGGGACGATCTGTGGCTCAAGGAATCCTTCGCGGAGTTCATGGGCGCCGACGCCTCGATCCACGCCACGGAGTACCAGGAGGCGTGGACGGCATTCGCCGGCACGCGTAAGAACTGGGCGTACACGCAAGACCAGCTGCCCACAACGCACCCCATCAAGGCCGAGATCCCGGACGTCGACGCCGCGCGCCAGAACTTTGACGGCATCACCTATGCCAAGGGTGCGGCAGTCCTCAAGCAGCTCGTCCACTACATCGGCCGCGAGAACTTCTACGCCGGCGCGCGCGACTACTTCCAGAAGCACGCGTTTAGCGCCGCGACCTTCGAGGACTTGCTCGAGGCATTGAAGAAGCACACGGACCGCGACCTCGACGCCTGGGCGGACGCATGGCTGCGCACCTCCGGTCCGGACACGCTCACCCCGGTCATCGAGGACGGCACGCTCTACATCGACGCGGAGGCTGCCGATACCCTCCGCCCGCACCGTCTCACCGTCTCCTTCTACTCGGCAGGACTCGAGCTGGTGGAGTCCCGCGACGTAGACCTGACAGGCGAACCACGCACGGAGGTCGGCACGGCGGCGGGCCCGCTCGTGGTGCTCAACGACGGCGACCACACGTATGCCAAGGTCCGCTTCGATGAACAGTCACTCGGTATCCTGCGAAAGCAGCTGTCGAAGATCGAGGACGAGCTCACGCGCGCCGTCGTGTGGACTGCCCTGTGGCAGGCTACGCGCGATGGTGAGTGGCCAGCCCGCGAATACGTGGGTACGGTTCTCGACCACGCCGCGGCCGAGACCGACCCGGGGCTCATGACCACCGCTTTCGCCAACGCGCAGTACGCGGTCGCACACTACCTCGACACGGACGCAGACCGCGCGCACTTTGCGGACGCCCTGTGGGATCTGCTCCAGGCCGCCGAGCCGGGCTCCGATGCCCAGCTCATCCTCGCCCGCGCGGCCATCACGGCGCTCGGTGCCACCCCGGACGCCTCCGGCGCGGAACGCCTGCGCACGGTGCTCAATGGGGGCATCGGCAAGCTCCGGCTCGACCCGGACGTACGCTGGGCGGTCCTCGCAGCGCTCGCCGCGCGCGACGCCACGACGGATGCGGAGCTCGACGCCGAGCTTGAGCGCGACAACACGCTCACGGGCGTTGCGGCGCACCTCGGCGTGCGTCACTCGTTCCCGGAGCGGGGGCGTGCGGCTTTCGACCTCGTGCGCGAGCCCGGCAAGCACTCGAATGCGCAGGTCGACGCGCTCATCGACGCTTTCCACGCCCCGCACGGGGACCGCGACGCGTTCGCAGGTGAGTTCTTCGAGGTGCTCGACGCGCTGTGGGCCGAGCATCCCATCGAGATCGGAAACCGCCTGGTCCGCGGGCTCTACCCGGAGACACCGGAGACGCTCGAGCACACCGATAAGGTGCTCGCCGGCGACATCCCGGGCGCGCTGCGCCGCGTGCTCCTCGAGTGCCAGGATGGCCTTGTAAGGACGCTCCGCGTGAAGAATTTTAACGCCCAGTAAGGCATAATGCCTGCATAGAGGCAGTATCTTTTGGGTGCCACATATAGTGTGCAGTCTCCCGGTGGCGCCGTCACAACCCCTCGGTTGGAATGGATTACACATCCAGTTTCAATCGGGGGGTTGACTTCATGTCGCACCAAGAATCCACGCCAGAACTCTCAGACGACCAGCTCATCGAGGCCTTCCTCGAGGGCGATGACAAGGCCTTCAGGCACATCTTTCACCGGCACCGCCAGCGGCTCACGTACGTCGCGCGGAAGTACACGCACAATGACACGGACGCCCAGGACATTGTCCAGGAGGCGTTCCTCAAGGCCTCCACTGCGCTCGAGCGCTACCGCGGGGACGCGCAGTTGGGCACCTGGTTGCACCGTCTTGTCATGAATGCTGGCTTCGATTTCCTCAACCATCGCGCCAACCGCGAAAATCCCTCTCTCGATACCGGAGGCTTCGATCCGGACCGCAATCCGGCGCTCGCCTACGAGCATGCGCTCGACACCCAGCTCATGGTCCGCGAGGCGCTCACTCGGCTAGGGGAGGAGCAGCGCGTGGCACTCTATCTCACGGAAATCGAAGGGCTCTCGCTTGCCGATGCCGCCGCGGCGCAGGGAGTGCGCACCGGGACCATCAAGTCCCGCCGGGCGCGCGCCAAGGAGACACTGCGATCCGTCATGGCGGACTGATTCGTCCCGGTTGGTCCTTCTAGGTTGGTCACAGTTCAACAACAGCACGTCAACACGTACGTGCTGGGTTTCCTGGGTACGGGAATCTCCGAGTAGGATCATGGCGTTAAGAGTCATGCAACGACATAACTTATAAAGGAGACGTGCAGTGACCATCCCCGGTGCGAACAACCCCGGCCTCATCAACCTCGGCGATACGACCGCCGAGCCGGAAGCGACCGAGACCCCGTCTGCAGACGCCATCCACGACGTCATCGTCGTCGGCTCCGGCCCTGCCGGCTACACCGCAGCTCTCTACGCAGCCCGCGCCGAGCTCAACCCCATCGTCTTCGAGGGCTACGAGTACGGCGGCGAGCTCATGAACACCACCGAGGTGGAGAACTACCCCGGCTTCCAAAAGGGCATCATGGGCCCTGAGCTCATGGAAGAGATGCGTGCCCAAGCCATACGTTTTGGCGCTGACCTGCGCATGGACCTCGTCGACTCCGTCGAGCTCGAGGGCGATATTAAGCGCGTCCACGTGGGCGACGATGTCTTCCAGGCCCGCACCGTCATCCTCGCCACCGGCGCCGCACCGCGTTACCTGGGCATTCCGGGCGAGGCCGAGCTCTCCGGCCGTGGTGTCTCCGCCTGCGCGACTTGCGACGGCTTCTTCTTCAAAGGCCACAACATCGCAGTCGTGGGCGGCGGCGACTCCGCCATGGAGGAAGCCACCTTCCTCACCAAGTTCGCCGAGACCGTGACTATTATTCACCGCCGCGAGGAGTTCCGCGCCTCGAAGATCATGCTCGAGCGCGCGAGGGCCAATCCGCAGATCAAGTGGGCAACGAATAAGACAGTGGAACGCGTCCTCGAAGGCGACGGCAAGGTTGCTGGCCTTGAGCTCAAGGACACCATCACCGGTGAGACCTCACAGCTCGACGTCACCGCCATGTTCGTTGCCATCGGCCACGACCCGCGCTCCGCATTCCTCGACGGCCAGGTGGAACTCAACCCTGAGGGCTACGTTGTCGTCAACCAGCCGGGCACCGCGACCAGTATCCCGGGCGTCTTCGCCTGCGGCGACTTGGTCGACGACCACTACCAGCAGGCCATCACCGCCGCTGGTTCCGGCTGCCGCGCCGCCATCGACGCTGAACATTACCTGGCTGATCGGGCCTAATCACCTTCCATTTTCCTAAGGAGAGCACCCATGTCCAACGTGAAGAACGTCACCACGCAGTCCTTCCGCACCGACGTCGTCGAGGCATCCGCCAACAAGCCCGTTGTCGTTGACTTCTGGGCCGAGTGGTGTGGCCCGTGCAAGAAGCTGTCCCCGTTGCTCGACGAAATCGCTGGTGAGCTGGGTGACGAGGCCGAGATCGTCAAGGTCAACGTCGATGAGGAGCGCACCCTGGGCGGCATGTTCCAGATCATGTCCATCCCGTCCGTGCTGATTTTCCGCAACGGCGAAAAGGTCGACGAATTCGTTGGACTTCAGCCGAAGAACACCATCGTGGCAAAGATTCAGAAGGCCGTCTAACTGATACTGTTGTGCTCTGTTGAGGTTTGAGTAAAAGAAAGGGGTTTGGAAGTTGGACCGCGTCTATCACGTGGGCGACCGCAGTGCGCGCGTCGCCGAGGCCCGCGCCACCCTGGCCCGGCTGGGATTGAACTCTGGTTACAGCGGCGACGTCGCCGACTGGAAGAAGCAGAAGTTCTCCGAGCAGGATAAGTTCTTCGACGACGGGCTTTCCGAGGCCCTCAAGGCCTTCCAGCAGTCCCGCGGCATCGTGCCCTCGGGCACCATCGATGAACCTACGCTGCGCGAGCTGCGCCAGGCGTCGTACAGCCTCGGTGCCCGTGTCTTGAGCTTCCAGCCCGGCAACGAGCTCATGGGCGACGACGTCTCCCAGCTGCAGCAGCAGCTCCAAGAGCTCGGTTTTTACCGCAACCGCATTGACGGACTCTTTGGCCGTAACACCCACGCCGCCCTCGTCGAGTACCAACTCAACGCTGGCCTTCAGAACGACGGCGTGTGTGGTCCTGCCACCATCCGCGCGCTGAGCCTCCTGGGCCGCCGCATTACCACGGGCTCAGCCCACAACGTTCAGGAACGCGAACGCGTCCGCAACGCCGGCCCCAAGCTCGCCGGCAAGCGCGTGGTCATCGACCCCGCGCTCGGCGGCGCCAACAAAGGCCAGACCGTCAAGGGCCGCTTTGGCGAGATCACCGAGGAAGAGCTCCTCTGGGACCTGGCGCAGCGCCTCGAGGGCCGCATGATTGCCGCCGGCATGGAGACTATTATCTCCCGCCCGCGTCTCGACGACCCCACGGTGAAGTCTCGTTCCGCGATGGCCAACGCCTTCGGTGCAGACCTCATTATCTCGCTGGCCTGCGACTCGTACCCCAACGAGAAAGCCAACGGCGTAGCAAGCTTTTACTTCGGCTCCGAGTCCGGCAACTCCTCCCTTATCGGCGAGACGCTGTCGAGCTACATCCAGCGCGAAATCACCGCGCGCACGCCGCTGACCAACCTGTCCAACCACGGCCGCACGTGGGAAATCCTGCGGCTCACGCAGATGCCCGTGGTCCAGATTGTTCTGGGCTACCTTTCCAACCCCGGCGACGTGAAGGTGCTGACCGACCCCCACCGCCGCGATGAGATCGCCGAGGCCATCGTGGTCGCCGTCAAGCGCCTCTACATGCTCGAGGATGATACCGCCGTCACCGGCACGTACCAGTTCTCTGAGCTGCTCCGCGCGGAGCGGTCCTAGCTCCCGTAGTTGGTCATAGCCAACTGGCCATAGTCCCAGGTCGCGTATTTTCGCTCTGCGAGCGCGAACTGGGGCTATGGCCTTTTCGGTATGGCCACCTACGGCGCGCGGGCACTATGCGAGGGCGCGAGCAAGCATATCGTCGACCGCCGCGGCCGTGAGAAGGTCGAAGGCGGGCGGCAGCTCGAGGCGCAGACGCGGGATGGCGGGGTGGTCTTCTGTGACTTTGAAGCCGGCGGACTCAAGGACTTCGATAGGGGCTAAACCGATGCGCCCAGGCTTGCGGCCGAGCAGTTCCTGCGCCGCGCGGTGGTCACGATAGCCGAAGACCTCGACCGCGGGGAACTCGCGGGACGTGAGGTTCATGATCGAGGCGTCGAGGAGGACAGCCGAGAGCTCGCTTAAGGCACGAGACTGCTTGATGAACAGGGAACTCACGAGCGCTGCATCGGGGGAGACGGGCGCGGTGGGCAGCTGCGCGGCGCCAGGAGCGAGATCCGGCGGGCAGAAGAAGACCGTGGCCTCATCTCCGACGGTAAAACCGCAGTCCCCGAAGCTCAGCGACGTGGTGGTGATCCATGCTTCCTTCTCAAAGGCCGGATCAGCGACGGGCTCCGCGCACTCCCAGAACACGCTGCGTGCTGCGAGCGCGTGCAAGGTACGGGCCTCGGTCACTGACTCGACGAGCATGGAGGCGTCCTACTTGCCGCCCTCGAGGATGGCGAGGATGCGCTCGAAATCCTCCTGGTCGCCGAATTCCACGACCATCTTGCCCTTGCGCTTACCCATGGTCACCGTGACCTTGGTGTCGAAGCGGTCAGCGAGGCGCTCCGCTGAGTCGGTGAAGAACTGCGGGGTGGGCGTAGGCGCGGACTTCTTAGGAGCCGGCTTGCCGTCGCGCTTGTACAGGGTGACAGCTTCCTCCGTCGCGCGGACGGACAGGCCCTCGGAAACGACGCGGGCGGCGAGCTCATTCATGGCTTCTGGGTCGTCGAGGCCGAGCAGCGCACGCGCATGGCCATGGGACAGGACGCCAGCGGCGACGCGCTTCTGGACGTCGACCGGGAGCTTGAGCAAGCGCAGCGTGTTCGTCACCTGCGGGCGCGAACGACCGATACGGTCTGCGAGCTCGTTCTGCGTGACACCGAATTCCTCGAGCAGCTGCGCATAGGCGTGCGCCTCTTCCAGCGGGTTGAGCTGCACACGGTGGATGTTCTCCAGCAGCGCGTCACGCAGCATGGAGCCGTCTTCCGTGTCACGGACGATGGCCGGGATGGTGGACAGGCCCGCCTTGGAGGACGCGCGCCAGCGGCGCTCACCCATGATGAGCTCAAAGCCACCGTCCTGCGAGGGACGGACGACGATGGGCTGGAGCAAGCCGAACTCCTTGATGGAGTGGATGAGCTCCTCGAGCTCGCCTTCCTCGAAGACCGTGCGCGGCTGCTTGGGGTTGGGAACGATGTCCCCGATGGGAATCTCGCGGTACGTCGCTCCGATCGCCGCCGGCTTGGGCTGACGGCGGCGTGCACCCGCGCCCGCCTTCGCGGACTGAGCGATAGTGGGCGCGCCCTTGACTCGCTTCCCATTTCCCTCGTCAACGGCAGTTGACGGGGCATCGGAAGCCAGGGGACGGCCGCCGAGGATGACGTCGGCCGCGCTATCGCCCAGGTGCGGGCGGCGTGAGGGGGCGCCGGGACCAGAAGGGATGAGGGCGGCGAGACCCTTACCGAGTCCGCCCTGACGCCCAGCTTGACGTTTTTCTTCCATGTCTTATCCTTCCAATTCCGCGTAAATCTCAGGGCTCACGCCAATGGCGCCGGTGGTGGGGTGCGGCGGGTAATCCCCGCGCTTGTGCAGCTCGCGTGCGGCTGCGATATAGGCCATCGCGCCCGTAGACGATGGGTCATAGTGTACGACGGTCTTGCCAAAGCCCGGGGCCTCGGAAACGCGCACAGAGCGCGGGATGACGTTGCCCAGGACGACGGCACCGAACTGCTCGCGGACCTCGTTGGCGACCTGCTCGGCGAGCTTAGTGCGCGCGTCGAACATGGTGAGCAGGATGCCCGAGATGTGGAGCTCCGGGTTAAGGTGCTCGCGAATCATCGAGATATTGCCCAGTAGCTGGCCCACGCCTTCCAGCGCGTAGTACTCGCACTGGATGGGGATGATGACCTCGTCCGAGCACGTCATCGCGTTGATGGTGAGCAAGCCCAACGACGGCGGGCAGTCGATAAAGACGTATTCAAAGCCGTGCTCGTCGAGGAAGCCTTTGGCCAGCGCGTCGTAGAGACGGAACTCGCGACGCACGAGGGAGACCATCTCGATCTCCGCGCCGGCCAGGTCAATGGTGGCCGGGATGCAGAAGAGATTGGAGTCCTCGGGGCTCACCTGCATGGCGTCATCCGCCGTGCAGTCGCCGAGCAGCACCTCATAGGAAGAATCCGTGCCGGAGGCGTGCGCGGCGCCCACCGCCGTGGACGCGTTGCCCTGCGGGTCCAGATCGATGACCAAGACCTTGTGCCCGTCAGCCGCCAGCGCGGCTGCCAGGTTCACGGCGGAGGTGGTCTTACCCACACCGCCCTTCTGGTTAGCGATCGTGATCAAACGTGCAGAACTCATGCCCACTAGATTACTTCACCCTCGGGACACGAATAATGGTGGTGCCACGGACCTTTTCCACCGTGGCTTTTCCACCGCCTGCCTTCTTAATATCGGCGGCGTCGCGCTCGAGCTCCTCGCGCACGCTATCACCCTTCATAGCGATCATCTCGCCGCCCTTACGCACAAGTGGCAGCGACCACTTCGCGAGCTTGCCCAGGGGTGCTACGGCGCGCGAGGTCACGATGTCGGCGCCGGAGACGGTGCGCTTGATGGGGCCTTCCTCAGCGCGGCCACGGATGACTGTCACGTTGTCGAGGCCGAGGAGCTCGACGACTTCGCCGAGGTACGTCGAGCGCTTGAGCAACGGCTCGATGAGCGTGATCTTCAGATCCGGGCGCGCGATGGCGAGCGGGATGCCCGGAAGGCCGGCGCCAGAGCCCACGTCGACGACGGTGGCACCTTCAGGCATGACGTCGCCAATGACGGCGCAGTTAAGAATATGGCGGTCCCAGAGGCGCGGGATTTCGCGCGGACCCATAAAGCCGCGAACATGACCGTCCGTGGCGAGGGATTCGTGGTATTTCTCCGCGAGCGGGAGGCGCTCGCCAAAGATGGCGGAACGATCGAGGGCGGCGGGGTTCAGAGGGGCATCGGAAGCAGGGCTGGAGTCCATGACTGTGATCCTATAGGTCGGTGCGGGTGGGGGAAAGACAAAGGCGGCACCGCGGGGCGGAGAGCCCGGCGGTGCCGCGAGTGCGAGGATTTTAGTTGTTGTTCTTGCGCTGCTTCTTCGTGCGCTTGTCCGTCTTACGGGCGCCCGGCTTCGGAGCGGAGGTGCGCTTGGCCTCAGCCTTGGCGCGGAGCTCGGCCTCTTCTTCCTCATCCATCTTCGCGTAGACGAGGTGGGTCTGGCCGAAGGTCCACACGGTGTTGGACAGCATGTAGAACAGCAGGCCGATAGGCCAGATGGCGCCGGAGATAATGAGCGTAGCCGGCATGAACCACAACATCATGTTGTTCATCATCTTGGTCTGCATCTCCATCATTTCGGCATTCTGGCCGGTGGGGGCTGCGACCTTGCCCTCCGCCTTGCGGCGGGCCTGACGGTTGAGCGTATAGCGGGCGTTCAAGTGCGTGAACACCGCAATGATAGCGATGAGCGGCACGATGAGGACGGCGACCTGGGCGGTCGTGACGTCCTGAAGGATGGGGGAGTTGACGCGCAGGTTCGCCACAAGTGGGATGCCAAAGAGCTTCGCATCAAGGAAGGACTGAACGAGCTCCGGGGAGAAGAGGTAGTTCGCCGTGTTGGCGTTCTGCTCCACTGACATCGGCTCGTCCACATGGCCAAAGGAACCGCCTACGCTCACCGTGCGGTCGAAGGAACGCAGGACGTGGAACAGACCAATGAAGACCGGGATCTGCGCCAGCATGGGCAGACAGCCGGCGACGGGGCGCACGCCGGACTCCTTGTAGATCTTCTGCATCTCCATGGCCTGCTTCTGCTGGTCATTGGGATACTTAGTCCTCAGCTCCTGGATCTTGGGCTGAATCTCCTGCATGCGACGCGTGGACCGAATCTGGTTGATGGTCGGCTTGACCAGCAGGGCCTTAATCGTCCACGTGAGCAGCACGATGGACAGAATCCACGTGATGCCCCAGTCAGGGTTCATGACCAGGCTGAGCAGCCAGTGCCATGCCCACAGGACGGCCGAAATCGGCCAGTAGATGAAATTAAGCACGAATTATCTTTCCTCGTTATCTTGCGCGTTGGCGTGATCGGCGCGTTGCGATGACCGGATCGAAGCCGCCCGGGTGCCAGGGCCCACATTTGCAGATCCTGACCAGAGCCAGCCCTAGGCCTTTAAACGCCCCATGGACGCTCAAAGCCTCGAGCGCATATGCGCTGCACGTGGGCTCGAATCGACACGTGGAACCCATCTTAAGGGCAGACAGGTGGTTTTGGTAGAAGCGCACCGCGGCCACCAGCGGTGTGGCGACCCCGCGCGCCTGCGGAATCTCCTCACCCCGGGAGTTGTAGTACGTCACAGGACGCCGGCCTTGTGGAGTGCTCGCCGCAGGTCGCGGGCTAGCAGCTCCGAGGGGGCATCGGCAGCCTTGGGCAGGGCCCGGATAACGACGTCCAGGGTGGCGGGAAGCTCGGGCACAAGGCTCATGCACACATGGCGAAGCCGCCGGGCGGTGCGGTGGCGGACCACGGCGTTCCCGACGGCCTTGGATACGACCAAGCCGAAGCGGGGGCCGGTGGCCGCCACTTCGGCTGGGGTGTCGTTCACGTGAACGACGAGGGTGCGTGAGCCCGCGCGCTGCCCGCCTTTAATCGTCCGACGAAATTGCGTCGGCGAGGTGAGTTTTAAATGCGCGGGAAGCATGACTATGCAGTCAGCTTTGCGCGGCCCTTCTTGCGGCGTGCGGCCACGATGGCGCGGCCTGCACGGGTGCTCATACGGGTACGGAAGCCATGCTTACGAGCACGACGACGGTTGTTCGGCTGGAACGTCCGCTTGCCCTTTGCCACGGTAATTCTCCTTGAAGTTGTAAGCAGGGGCACACCAGTACGGCACGCCCTGCGCGTTGGTTGATATTCGCGAGATAAAAATGCGCCCCCCAAAGGGTGAGATGGGAGTCGAGCTCTCACGCACAGCTTTAGCTGCGATAGACCATGACAGATTACGTGATAGGTAGGCGCCGATCCAAATCGACACACGGGTACACCCGAAATTACAAGATTGTTTTTTCTCCCAGCTCACGGGGCAAATCGGGGCGGCTGCCAGCAGCATCGGCGCGCAACCCGCGGATGATGTCTGAGCCCATTCATAAGCTGTGGACAGACCGTTAGACACCTGTGGTCTAGGCGCGGTAAAACGGTATCTAACCAAGGTCAACAGCCCGTGAAACCCTGTGGACAATTGTGGATAACCTTCAAGTATAACTTGAAGGAAATGCCAAAACCGCAGCTCATAAACCCGTTGGCTCAATATAAAGTTATCCACAAGCATCTGCTACCCTGTGGATAACAAAGTTTTCCACAACTGTGCATAACAGTATGGGATAACCCCCGTGGCCTGCACTTCCGCCCTGTGAATGGCCCGGTGAAAACCCGGCGGCGGCGCGGTGAAAATCGCGCCGCTGTTCGCTGCATAAAATGTCCGTTCTCTTATATTTCACCCCAGGAGCCTAGGCCGCGTCATGACACAGCCCACCAACACCAGCGAGACGTGGCATGCCGTCGTTGCCGATCTCATCGAAAGATCGGAGCGTCCGGATTCCTCCGTGCCCACGCTCACTCACAACCAGCGCATCTACCTCCAGCTCGCACAGCCGCTCATGATTGATAACGGCTACGCCTTCCTCGCCACAGTGGATGACAAGGCCAAGCGGATCCTCGAGGTCGAATTGGGCTCACATATCAAAGACGCCCTGCAGCGCTACTTCGGCCGGCCGTTCTCCCTGGCCGTGTCCGTCGCGGCCCCGGCGCCAGAGCCCGAACCCGAGCCGGAACCGGAGCCCCCGCACCGCCCGCAGCAGATGGATGCCTCGCAGCTCGCGTCGCGCCCGGCACAGACCTCGGCGACCAGCTGGAATGACACGTATGCCACCCAGCAGCCCACAGGCCCGGCGAGCCTAGACGAACTGGCCGATGCCTATAACACGCAGCAGGCCGCGCAGCGCTCCGCCCGGGAGATCGCGCACCAGATGGCGCAGGGGTCTTCGGCCGGCGTGCAGCAGGGACCCCAGCAAACCGCCGCTGAGCAGGCGGGACGCATCAAGCGTGAGGTTCCCGCGCACGATCCCAACCGCGAGACCTCGCTCAACCCGAAGCACACCTTTGAGAACTTCGTCATCGGTTCCTCCAACCGTTTCGCCAACGGCGCGGCCGTCGCCGTCGCGGAGTCCCCGGCGAAGGCCTACAACCCACTGTTTATTTGGGGCGGCTCCGGCCTGGGCAAGACGCACTTGCTCCACGCGGCTGGTAATTACGCAAAACTCCTGCACCCGGGCCTGCGCGTGAAGTACGTATCCTCGGAGGAATTCACCAACGACTTCATTAACTCCATGCGTGATGACCGCCAGGAGTCCTTCAAGCGGCGCTACCGCAACCTCGATATCCTCATGGTCGACGACATCCAGTTCCTGGAAGGCAAGGAGTCCACGCAGGAGGAGTTCTTCCACACCTTCAACGCGTTGCACCAGGCCAACAAGCAGATCATTTTGTCCTCGGACCGTCCTCCCAAGCAGCTCACCACGCTGGAAGACCGCCTGCGCACCCGCTTCGAGGGCGGTCTCATTACGGATATTCAGCCACCGGACCTGGAGACGCGCATCGCCATTCTCATGAAGAAGGCCGCAGCGGATGGCACGCAGATCGACCGCGAGGTCTTGGAGCTCATCGCCTCACGCTTCGAGAATTCCATCCGCGAGCTCGAGGGCGCGCTCATCCGTGTCTCTGCGTATTCCTCTCTTGTTAATGAGCCGATCAATATGGAGATGGCGGAGATCGCGCTGCGCGACCTCGTCCCGGATAACGCTGGCCGCCAGATTACGGCCGCGGCGATCATCGAGGCCACCGCCGAGTATTTCTCCATTGACCCGGACGATCTCCGCGGTGCCGGCAAGCGCCGCGCCATCGCCCACGCGCGTCAGCTCGCGATGTATCTCTGCCGCGAGCTCACCGAGCTCTCCCTGCCCAAGATTGGAGACGAGTTCGGCGGCAAGGACCACACGACGGTCATGTACGCGGTGCGCAAGATCTCCAAGGAGATGAACGAGAACCGCCAGACCTACAACGAAATCCAGGAGCTCACCTCCCGCGTCCAGTCCGGCGGGCATTAAACCTCGCTTTCCGATGCCGCCTTCCCCCTCCGGGGAGGCGGTTTTCGGCGTTTTAGGGCCGCCTGTAGACAAAGCTATCCACAGGCACGCCGGGGAATGGGGCGTCCACCTGCGCGGACTAAATTCCACAGGGCTTGTGACAACTGTGTAATTCCACTATTGTAATTAGGTGTTGTCGCTCACTTTGAGCGATTCCGCAAGCAAGCCCCGGCGCCCGCGCCGCTGTGATCAGTCACGTGCATAACGATTGATCAACTCGGGCTTATCTGTGGATAACTTCATATGCAAAAAAGTTGATCACAGAAGTTTGGCGTTGATCACAGCGATCTCACACCACTGTTGACACCCCGAAAAGCGCCGGTGACGAGCGCCGATCGAGGGTTATCCACAGATTCCACACCGCCTATTACTACTACTACCTTTTTCTCAAGAAGGATTTCGCGAGAAATGGGGTGTGTGAAATCGGGCCTCGTTCGCCCGGCGGGGCGTACGAATGGCCATTCGCCTTTGTGCCTGGTCTATTTTCATTAAGGGTTCGAGGGGATTTTCAATAAGGCGCGCAGCTTTATTTCGCCCCTATCCTTAGGCCCACCCGCGCACTCCCCATGCGGTAAGTTGGAATACCGAATTACTAGTATTTACGTGCCTGCGGCGCCCGCCCAGCAGCGCGTTACAACAATTGAGGAGATGCGCAACGATGGACACCACTCCCGTGTCGTTCCGTGTGGCCAAGGATGATCTGGCGAACGCCGTCGCATGGGTAGCACGCAGCCTGCCGTCCAAGGTCACTCAGCCGGTTCTGCGTGCCATGCTCATCACGGCTGACGAGTCCGGTCTGGAACTCACGGGTTTTGACTACGAGGTCTCCACGCGCGTGCGTATCCCTGCTGAGATCGAGACCCCGGGCACTACGGCCGTCGCCGGCAAGCTGCTCGCGGACATTGTTTCCTCTCTGCCCAATAAGCCGGTCGACATCCAGGCGGATGACAACACCAAGGTCCTCGTGTCGTGTGGCTCCTCCCGCTTCGAGCTGCCCATCATCCCGCTCGAGGATTACCCGCAGCTGCCGCAGCTGCCGGAGCTCACTGGCCGCATGAACCCGCAGCTCTTCGTCGAAGCCGTGAGCCAGGTCGCCGCTGCCGCGGGTCGCGATGACACGCTGCCCATGCTCACCGGCATCCACCTGTCGGTGAAGGGCCCCTCCATCGAGCTCACCGCCACGGACCGCTTCCGCCTCGCCATGCGCACCGTCGAGTGGGAGCCGGTCTCCGAGTCCGTCGAGGCTGATCTCCTCGTCCCAGCGAAGACCCTGCAGGACAGCGCGCGCTCCCTCGACACCCACCTCAACACTCCGGTGGAAATCGCCGTGGGTACGAGCGAGAACATCGCGGCCGATGGCCTCTTCGGCCTCCATACCGAGGCCCGCGAAACCACCACGCGCATGCTTGACGCAGACTTCCCGAATGTCGCGCCGCTGCTGCCTAAGACGCACACCGCCATCGCCAACGTGGAAGTCTCTGCCCTTCAGGACGCCATCCGCCGTGTCTCGTTGCTTACGGAGCGCAACGCCCAGATCCGCATGCACTTCTCCGAGGGCCAGGTCGTCCTCCAGGCCGGAGGCTCGGATTCCGGCCAGGCGCAGGAAACCTTGCAGTGCGCCTTCGCCGGTCCGGACGAGCTCATCATCGCCTTCAACCCGGGCTACCTCAAGGACGGCCTCGCGGTCATGCACAGTGACCGCGTGGTCTTTGGCTTCACCGAGCCCTCCCGCCCGGCGATCATGATCCCTGAGCCGGAGTCGCTTCCGGAAGCGGACGCAGACGGCAACTTCCCCACGCCGGAGACGAACTTCACGTACCTGCTCATGCCGGTCCGCCTGCCGGGCTAAACAGAAGGTTTTATGTACGTCAGCGACGTCAACGTGCGCGATTTCCGGTCGTGGCCCGAGCTCAAGCTCGCGCTTACCCCGGGAATCACGCTCTTTGTCGGCCGCAACGGCTTTGGCAAGACCAATATCGTCGAGGCCATTGGGTATACCGCACACCTAGGCTCGCACCGGGTCAACCACGACGCCCCGCTCGTGCGCGAAGGCGCGGAGAACGCCCGCGTCTCGCTCACCGTCGTCAACCACGGCCGCGAGCTCACTACGCATCTGCTTATCAAGCCGCATGCGGCCAACCAGGCGCAAATTAATCGCACGCGCCTGTCCACCCCGCGCGAGCTGCTCGGCGTGGTGAAGACCGTGCTCTTCTCGCCCGAGGACTTGGGGCTCGTGCGCGGCGAGCCAGCCACGCGCCGCGCCTACCTCGACAACATCATTGCCTCGCGTAGCCCACGCCTAGCTGGCGTCAAGGCGGATTACGACAAGGTGCTCAAGCAGCGCAACGCCCTGCTCAAGAACGCCTCCCAGGCCTTGCGCCGCGGCTACCGCGACGATGACGGCGCCGCGGCGCTGTCCACACTCGACGTCTGGGACGGGCAGCTGGCCACCCTCGGTGCCCAGGTCATGACCGCACGCCTCGAGCTTCTCGATGCCCTCGCGCCGCAGATCGCAGACTCCTACGCCGGACTCGCGCCCGAGTCGCGCCCCGCGCACGTGGAGTACAAGTCCTCCATCGACTGCTCGGACCGCAGCGTGCTCGAGGCCTTGCTGCTCACGGAGCTCGCCTCCATGCGCCAGCGCGAGATTGAGCGCGGCATGACGCTCGTGGGCCCGCATCGTGATGACCTCCTGCTACACCTCGGCACGCAGCCAGCGAAGGGTTTCGCCTCCCACGGTGAGACCTGGTCCTATGCGATTTCCCTGCGCCTCGCCGAGTTCCGCATCCTGCGCGCGGCGGATGGCTCGGGCGCCTCGGATCCCATCCTTGTTCTCGACGACGTCTTTGCGGAGCTCGACGCGAAGCGTCGTGAAAAGCTCGTCCACCTCGCCGCCGAGGCTGAACAGGTGCTCATCACCGCCGCCGTCGATGAAGACCTGCCGGGCAACCTCGAGCCCATCGTGCGCTACGAGGTCACGGTCGAAGACCTGCCGGAGGGCGCCGGCCGCATCTCGCATATCGCGAAGGTAGGCGACTGATGGGCGATTTTATCCAGGATGCCGTCGACGCCGCCCGCGCCGCCTCGAAGAATCCACCCCGGCTCAATAAGCCGGTCGCGCGTCTGCGGCTTACCGAGCCCAAGCCCGCGAGCACCCTTGACGAGCGCGCTGCGCGCCGCGCCGTGAAACATCTCGGCCGGGAGACTGGCGCGGACGGCTACGCGAAGCGACGGGGCATCGGCGTGCCGCAGCTCGGGGACGTCCTGCGCCGCACCGTGCGTGACCAGGGCTGGGAGGATGAACTGGGGCACGGTTGGATATTCGGCCACTGGGACCACGTCGTGGGCGAACTCAACGCCGCGCACTGCCGGCCCGAGAAGATTGAAGAGAAGGTCCTTACCGTCTCGTGTGATGCCTCGACGTGGGCGACCAACCTGCGCATGATGCAACGCCAGATCCTACAAAAGATTGCTTCTGAAATCGGCCCCGACATCATCGCTGAGCTGCGCATTACCGGGCCCAAGCAACACCGTAACTATCAGGGTCCGCGGTGGGTCAAGCGCCAAGGCTCTGATGACACCTACGGATAGTTCACTTCTGTCACACCCTCAAAAAGCGCCAAATTTGGGTGTCTGACGGGTTTCGGGTGCCTCTCAGTAGGGGGACACGGTGTAAGATAGTCAGGGTCTAAAATTTATTGCTAGCCAAAAGGAGTACACGTTTCCGTGGCTGAAGAACACGCATATGACGCCGGGTCAATTACGATCCTTGAGGGCCTCGAGGCCGTCCGTAAGCGCCCCGGCATGTACATCGGCTCCACTGGTGTACGCGGCCTGCACCACCTCATCTGGGAGGTCGTCGACAACTCCGTTGACGAGGCCATGGCAGGCTACGCCACCAAGGTCACCGTCACCCTGCTCGATGACGGCGGAGTCGAGGTCATCGATGACGGCCGCGGCATCCCGGTCGAGATGCACGCCTCCGGCGCTCCGACCGTCCAGGTTGTTATGACCCAGCTGCACGCCGGTGGCAAGTTCGACTCTGAGTCCTACGCCGTTTCCGGCGGCCTCCACGGCGTCGGTATTTCTGTCGTCAACGCCCTGTCCACCCGCGTCGAAGCCGAGATCAAACGCGACGGCAAGCACTGGTACCAGAAGTTCGAGAATGCCATCCCTGCACCACTCGAAGAGGGCGGTAACGCCCGTGGCACCGGTACCACCATCCGTTTCTGGCCGGACGCCGAGATCTTCGAGACCACGGAGTTCAACTGGGACACCATCGCTCGCCGTCTCCAGGAGATGGCCTTCCTCAACAAGGGCCTCACCATCGTCCTGCGCGACCACCGCACCATGTCGGCCGAGCAGGCCGAGCTCGAGGCCATCGCCGACGCTGGTGATGCCCCCGTGAGCCTCGATGCTCTCGACGCGGAAGAGTCGGCCACCGCTGAGGAAGAGTCGAAGGCGAAGAAGAATAAGGAAGTCACCTACCACTACCCGCAGGGCCTCCTCAACTACGTCGAGTTCCTGAACAAGAACAAGACGGCCATTCACCCGACCATCGTCGCCTTCGACGTGAAGGGCGAGGACCACGAGGTCGAGGTCGCTCTCCAGTGGAACCAGGGCTTCAAGGAGTCCGTCCACACCTTCGCCAACACCATCAATACGCACGAGGGCGGCACGCACGAAGAGGGCTTCCGCGCGGCGCTCACCTCCCTGATGAACCGCTACGCGAAGGAGCACAAGCTCATCAAGGAAAAGGATGGCAACCTCTCGGGCGATGACTGCCGCGAGGGCCTTGCCGCCGTCATTTCCGTCAAGGTCGGTGACCCCCAGTTCGAGGGGCAGACCAAGACCAAGCTCGGCAACTCTGAGATCAAGGGCTTTGTCCAGCGCTCCGTCAACGAGCACCTCAATGACTGGTTCGACGCCAACCCGGCCGAGGCCAAGGTCATTATCAACAAGGCTGTGTCCTCCGCACACGCTCGCGCTGCGGCTCGCAAGGCGCGCGAACTCGTGCGCCGCAAGTCCGCCGGCGACCTGGGCGGCCTGCCCGGCAAGCTCGCGGATTGCCGCTCCAAGGACCCGAAGATTTCCGAGCTCTACATCGTGGAGGGCGACTCCGCAGGCGGTTCCGCCAAGGCCGGCCGCGACTCTATGTTCCAGGCCATCCTGCCGCTGCGCGGCAAGATCCTCAACGTGGAGAAGGCCCGCATGGACAAGGTCCTCAAGAACGCCGAGGTTCAGGCCATCATCACGGCTCTGGGCACCGGTATCCACGAGGAGTTCGACATCTCCAAGCTGCGCTACGACAAGATCGTGCTCATGGCCGATGCCGATGTCGACGGCCAGCACATCGCGACCCTGCTGCTCACGCTGCTCTTCCGCTTCATGCCGCAGCTCGTCGAGGACGGCCACGTCTACCTGGCGAATCCGCCGCTGTACAAGCTCAAGTGGGGCAAGGGCGAGCCCGGCTACGCCTTCTCTGACGACGAGCGCGACAAGCTGCTCGCCGAGGGCTTGGAGAACAACCGCAAGATCAACAAGGACGACGGCATCCAGCGCTACAAGGGTCTGGGCGAGATGAATGCGTCCGAGCTGTGGGAGACCACGCTCGACCCGTCCACCCGTATCCTGCGCCGCGTCGACCTTGAAGACGCGCAGCGCGCCGACGAGCTCTTCTCCATCCTCATGGGTGACGATGTCTCGGCTCGCCGTTCCTTCATTACCCGCCGCGCGAAGGACGTTCGCTTCCTCGACGTCTAAGCACGCATGACAAAGCCTCCGGATGTGGTCCGGAGGCTTTCGTCGTTGTGGGCGCGGATTTCAGAACACACAGCGGCGAAAAACTCGCGGATCTGCGAGCTTCGTCGTTCTGAAATCCGGCGGAGGAGCGTTAGAGCTCGAGGCCCTCGATGCCGTGGACGTTCCACGGCTGTGTATTGGAGTTCGACGGTGCCGATTGTGCGTCGAGGAGGACCTCGCGGATGACCTCGGTGGGGACGACGTCTGGCAGGTAGGAGCGCGGGGAGTGGCGGGCACGCACGAACCCGGAAAAGGAACCGACACCGGAGAAGGAATTGTTTTCTTCAGAAAGCATGCGCGCTACCTTACACGCGAAAAGCCCCGTCCGAAGACGGGGCAGACAACGCAGTGAAGTTACATGTGCGCTGCGAGCGTGCGGGCGAGCGCCGGCACGTGCGGGGTCACAATCTTCACGGCCTTGCCGCGCAGCGCGTTGTACGCCTTGAGGAACGCGCCGTTGTTGACCTGCTGGGACTTGTTGTCCGCGATGTTCATGATCGAGCCCGCGATCTGCTCGGAGCGCGGCTCCACAAACGCAGCGAAGTCAGACTGACCGGAGGCCTCGAACTCCTGCCACGTGGGCTCGAGCTCGCCGAGGACATCCGGGAGGACCTGCGCGACGACCTTGGACAGGACGTTGGCATCCGTCTTCTTTGCTGCGGAGACCGCGCCCTTGATTGCCATGCCGGTGATACCGGACTGCTCAGCGACGACGGTGTCGATGAGCTGGGCGACGTCGTTGATGACGGCCTGACGCGTCGCGCCGTCGAGAAGCTGGGAAAGGTGAGACATGCGTACTCCTAGCGGGACGAGCCGGCCTTGAAAGCGGCAATCTGGTCGGCGATCTGCGGCTGGCCAGCGTTGCGAGCGAGCTGCTCGAGGTCGAAGGAAATGCCCGTGGAGGAACCGCCCAGGCCCACCTGCTGTGCGAATGCGTTGATCGGATCCTTGAGCGGCGTGTTGTCCGCGATGAGCTTGACTCCGAGGAAGGACGGCACGGCAATGGAAGCGACGTCCGTGAGCGAGGAACCGGTGAACGAGTCGCCGTCCTTGCCCGGCTGGAAGCCTTTGCCCTGGTTGTTGTTGATGAGGTCTTGGGCGGTGTCAGCGGAGGCAGCAGGGACGGCAGCGCCCAGTACGGTGACGGTGAGCGCGGCAGCAGCGAGATTCTTGAACTTCATAAACGTCTAACTTACCTGGTTGCGGCGACACGGAGGAATACCTGGGCGCAATAATCGGCGAATTCTTTGTTGTAGGCCCCCAGTGCCGGGACCGCGATGAGCACGCGCCGCAGGGCCGCGGCCGCCTGCCGCGCGTCGGCGTGGACGGGGATTCCTTCTACCTTCGCCGCGCTTGCCGATGCCCCCGCCACCAGCGCCGCAAAGTCCGTCACCGTTGTGCCGTAACGCGCGCAGAACTCCCGTGCGATGAGGAGGATTTGCTCGGGACTCATGCGCGTGACCTGCGGATTTCGGCCTCCAGGGCGGCGCGTCCGGGCAGGAGCTCGCGGGCGGTGGCTTGGACGGCGGCATCGGAAAGCGTGCGGGCCGCGGCGGTGACGATGGCACGCACGGCGGCCTCGTGCTTGCTCGTGCCCTGCGCGGAGGCGAGCAGGGTGAGCGCGTGGTCTTGGTCGGGGGTGAGGCGAAGGGTCATGGCCATGATGGAGATGGTATCACCGTGATACCGTTCGGGTGCGGTTCGAGGCTTCTGCGGGCTGTAGAGGGTAGAATCAGCGGTTATGAGTGATGACAACAACGGCGATCTTTTTGATCGCATTCACCCCATTGATATCAACGAGGAGATGGAGTCGAGCTACATCGACTACGCCATGTCCGTCATCGTCGGCCGCGCGTTGCCTGAGGTGCGCGACGGCCTGAAGCCGGTGCACCGCCGCATTCTCTACGCGATGTACGACTCCGGCTACCGCCCGGAGCGCGGCTACGTGAAGTCCGCACGCCCGGTTTCGGACACCATGGGTCAGTTCCACCCGCACGGCGACTCCGCCATCTACGACACGCTGGTCCGCCTGGCGCAGTCGTGGAACATGCGCTACCCGCTGGTCGACGGCCAGGGAAACTTCGGTTCCCGCGGTAACGACGGCCCGGCTGCTATGCGTTACACCGAGTGCCGCATGACGCCGCTGGCCATGGAGATGGTTCGCGATATTCGCGAAAACACCGTGGACTTCTCCCCGAACTACGACGGCAAGACCCAGGAGCCGGACATCCTGCCGTCCCGCGTGCCGAACCTGCTCATGAACGGTTCGAACGGCATCGCCGTGGGTATGGCGACGAACATCCCGCCGCACAACCTGAACGAACTGGCCGAGGCTATCTACTGGCTGCTTGACAACCCGAATGCGTCCGAGGAAGAAGCGCTCGCAGCGTGCATGGAGCGCGTGAAGGGCCCGGACTTCCCGACGGCCGGCCTCATCGTGGGCGACCAGGGCATCAAGGATGCGTACACGACCGGCCGTGGTTCCATCCGCATGCGCGGCGTGACCTCCATTGAGGAGGCGGGCAACCGCCAGACCATCGTCATTACCGAGCTGCCGTTCCAGGTCAACCCGGACAACATGGTGGCCAATATCGCGGAGTCCGTGGCTAATGGCAAGATCGCGGGCATCTCCAAGATTGAAGACGAATCCTCGGACCGCGTGGGCATGCGCATTGTTGTCACCTTGAAGCGCGACGCCGTGGCCCGCGTGGTGCTCAACAACCTGTACAAGCACTCGCAGCTGCAGACCTCCTTCGGCGCGAACATGCTCTCCATCGTGGACGGCGTGCCGCGCACCCTGCGTCTCGACCAGATGCTGCGCTACTACGTGGCGCACCAGATCGAGGTCATCGTGCGCCGTACCCAGTTCCGCCTGGATGAGGCCGAGAAGCGCGCCCACATCCTGCGTGGTCTGGTCAAGGCCCTCGACATGCTCGACGAGGTCATCGCCCTTATTCGCCGTTCGCCCACCGTGGACGAGGCGCGTACCGGCTTGATGCAGCTCCTCGACGTCGACGACGTCCAGGCAGACGCCATCCTCGCCATGCAGCTGCGCCGCCTGGCCGCCCTGGAGCGCCAGAAGATCATCGACGAGTTGGCGGAGATCGAGCGCGAGATCGCGGATCTGAAGGATATCCTGGCCCGCGAGGAGCGACAGCGTCAGATCGTCCACGACGAGCTCGTCGAGATCGTCGAGAAGTACGGCGACGAGCGCCGCACCCGCATCGTGGCCGCCACCGGCGACGTCACGGACGAGGATCTCATCGCCCGCGAGAACGTCGTTGTCACCATCACGTCTACCGGCTACGCCAAGCGCACGAAGGTCGACTCGTACAAGTCGCAGAAGCGCGGCGGCAAGGGCGTGCGCGGCGCGGAGCTCAAGCAGGACGACATCGTGAAGAACTTCTTCGTCTGCTCCACGCACGACTGGATTCTCTTCTTCACCAACTTCGGCCGCGTTTACCGCCTCAAAGCCTATGAGCTGCCCGAGGCAGGTCGCGCCGCCCGCGGCCAGCACGTGGCTAACCTGCTGGAGTTCCAGCCGGAAGAGAAGATCGCCCAGGTCATCCAGATTCAGTCCTACGAGGACGCTCCTTACCTGGTCCTCGCTACGCAGCAGGGCCGCGTGAAGAAGTCGCGCCTCACCGACTACGAGTCCGCGCGCTCCGCTGGCCTCATCGCCATCAACTTGAACGAGGGCGACGCGCTCATCGGTGCCTCCCTCGTCTCCGAGGGCGACGACATCCTGCTCACTTCTGAACAGGGCCAGGCCATTCGCTTCACCGCAGATGATGATCAGCTCCGCCCGATGGGCCGCGCGACCGCCGGTGTGAAGGGCATGCGCTTCCGCGGCGACGACCAGCTGCTGAGCATGTCCGTCGTCAACGACGGCCAGTTCCTGCTCGTGGCTACCTCCGGCGGCTACGGCAAGCGCACCGCCATCGAGGAATACACGCAGCAAGGCCGCGGCGGCCTTGGTGTCATGACCTTCAAGTACACCCCGAAGCGTGGCAAGCTCATCTCCGCCATCGCCGTCGAGGAAGATGACGAGATCTTCGCCATCACTTCTGCTGGCGGCGTCGTGCGCACTGAGGTCGGCCAGATTCGCCCGTCCTCGCGCGCGACCATGGGCGTGCGCCTCGTTGACCTCGCCGAGGGCGTCGAGCTGCTTGCCATCGACCGCAACGTCGAGGATGATGGCGAGGAAAACGCGGAGGCCGTCGCCAAGGGTGAGAAGACCGTCGAGGACGTCCAGCAGGAGCACCTCCCGGGTGCCCCGGCTGCGGACTCTGGCGCCGACGCTGATTCTGACGCTGACACCGATACCGAGGAGTAATTCATGGCACGACGAGACGTAACGCTCAAGCGCATCGCACCGCTCTCTGCGTTCCGCGTCGGCCTGGCCTTCTCGCTCATCGGGCTGGTGGCCTGGCTGCTCGCGCTGTGCCTCGTGTGGTTCGGCATGGACATGGCTGGCGTGTGGGACTCACTCAATAGCCTCATCGGCGACGTGGGTGGTGGCATCACCATCACCTTTGGCATGGTCCTGTCCATCGGCGCGCTCTTCGGGGCGATCATGGCGGTACTCATGACCATCCTCGCGCCGTTGCTGGCCGTGATATACAACGCGGTCGTCGACCTCTTTGGCGGCTTCGTTCTGCGGCTGACGGACTACTAATCCGTTGCATGTGCGCCGGCCTTTTGGGTCGGCGCTTTTTATGTCTTAACCAGGCGATTTGTGTAATTGCGTGGTTACTATGTAAAGTTACATCTCGTTCCGCAATGAGGGCCTATAGCTCAGTCGGTTAGAGCGCATCGCTGATAACGATGAGGTCGCAAGTTCGATTCTTGCTAGGCCCACCAGGAACATGGGGCATTAGCTCAATTGGTAGAGCATCTGCTTTGCAAGCAGAAGGTCAGGAGTTCGATTCTCCTATGCTCCACAGATAAGACCCGGCACCGCAAGGTGCCGGGTCTTTGTGGTGTGCGGGGCGCCGCCTCGACCGCGTCAACGCCTTCCCCACGACGGCGGAGATGGACACCTACCTGCGCGAAACCGCCACCGTGGCCCTCCACAAGGTCGCCATGCAGATGCGCGCCCGCGGCTACGAGGTCCTCCTGCCCACCAGCGAGCTCCCTGAGCTCGACCTGCCCCCAGCTCGACCGCCAGGCCGACCTCGAGCACGAGCGCAACTTCCGCTTCCAGCTCTTCCCCGTCGCCGCTGAGCGCTCTGACTTCGACGAGGCTTCCGATGCCCCCTCGTCCGACCTCTACTATCGCCTCGAGGTCTACGGCCTCACCGGCTCGCTGGGCTTCGACGTGTACGGCCACTCGCAGAACCAGATCATCAACAATGTGCTTGACATGTATGAGCGCCACCCCGCCTTCCTCTACATGCAGCAGACTCAGCCCGGCGACTCCGATCTCTCCGACGGCGCTGGGGATCCTTGAGGAAAACCGGGTTGGCCGAGGGAAAGTATTCGTCAATCATCGGGCCTTGGCGGTTCTGACCCGCGACTAACGCCATATTGTCGCAGTTTTGAAATCCAAGTGAGCAGGAGTACCGTTTTCAGGTACTGGGGCATTAGCTCAGTTGGTAGAGCGTTGCGTTCGCAATGCAAAGGTCAGGGGTTCGATTCCCCTATGCTCCACAACTGGAAAATCCTCTCCGCACCTTGCTGCGGAGAGGATTTGTGCGTATGCGCTCAAAGCCGGCCTCTACGGGATATCGACGCGGTCTGTCGTGCTCACCGTCACGCGTCCAGCGTTGAGGGTGTGGACGCGTGGTCCCGCAGCGTGCGGGCGGATGTCGACGACAGTGATGCCGGAATCATCGGCGCGATGGAGGAAGACGAAGTTCGCGTCAGAGACGCCCTCCGCGATGCACCATGAGCCGGGGATGTGGTCGGCGGGATCAGCGGAGAGCCCCTCAAGGAAGTCGTCGGGCTCACGCACCGGCGGAACGTCGAGCGGAGCGAGGGAGGCGATACCAGCAGCGACCAGCGGCTCCTTGGTGGTGGGCGACCAGAAGCCGGCCGCGTTGTCGATGTAGCATAGCGGGCGCGTGCCGTCGGTGTACCAGTGCCCGGGGCGCAAGACGATGGGGTAGCCGTACGCTGCCGCGAGCAGGGCGTCGAGGTCAGGGGCTGCAGGCAGCTCGAGCGGCGACTCGAAGAGCCGCTCGCCGGACCACGCCGGCTCAGCGGGCAGCGGCCCGCGGAGAAGGTCTGAGGCCGCGGAGACCGTGTTCTCGGAGCCCGGTACCCAGAATGTCGTTCGCTCGTCCTCGGTGGCGACGGGCACGACGACGCTGTGGCCGAAGACGTACCACCAGCCCTCGAGCGGTTGGCTCAGGAAGCTGCGGATTTCCTTCCAGGCGGGTGAGTCCATGAAGAGCTCAGGCAGATAGTGTGCGCAGATGTCGTGCAGCGCTGCGATCTGCGTCGTGTGCTGAGCGGTGACGTAGCCGTCGCAGTCCATAGTGAAGGTGGCACGTGGGCCGTGCGTGATGAAGTCCATGGTGTTCTCCCCGGGGCAACGCCGACGGTGCTGTCGGCTTCTGCCGTTTTTACCACCGGGCTGGTCCGACGGCAAGGAGGTGGAGCGCACGGGCGTTTTGCCGACGAAGCCTCCAGATCCATGCAGATCTGAAGGCTTCGTCGGCGAAAAATTCCGGAGGAGGGCCCTAGCGTATCTCTACCGAACGGATGTGGTTGCCCAGGCCGAGGCGCTCGAAGACGGTGCGCGCGGTACGGGGGTCATCGGCGGCGCCCATGGCGAGCAGCAGTGGGACGTAGTGGTCCGCGGTCGGGTGCGCGATGCGGGCGGCCGGGGCCTTATTCATGTAGTCCATGAGGGCATCGACATCGCCGGCGTGGATGTGCTCGGCGGCCCATTCGTCGAAGGCATCGAGGTAGCCCATAACGCGGTTTGGGTTGCGGAAGACCTCGAAGGAGTGCGTCATGTAGCCGGAGCCGATGACGAGGACACCCTCGTGGCGCAGCTGGCGGAGCTTCTCGCCCAGATCGAGAAGATCGCCCGGGTTGAGGCTCGGCATGGAAACCTGGAGCACCGGGACGTCGCCAGCCGGGTACATGGCCATGACCGGGATGAACGCGCCGTGGTCGAGACCGCGGTTCGAAAACTGATAGACCGGTTGGTAGCCGAGCATGCCTGCGATGCGGTGGGCGAGATCCGTCGCGTCCGGGGTCTCGTACTTGAGCGTGTAGTACTCCGGGTCGAAGCCGGAGAAGTCGTAGTAGAGCGGAGTGCCAGCAGCAGAGGCGCTCAGCGCGGCCGGAGCATTTTCCCAGTGTGCGGAGACCACAACGATGGCGCGCGGCTTGGGGAAGGTCTGCGCCCAGTCGTAGAGCGCATTCATCCACTCATGGTCGCCCAGCGCCGGCGGAGCGCCGTGGCTGATGAACAGGGAGGGGAGGGGGCCATCGGAAAGCTCCCATTCGCGGCGCAGGCCCGCCAGGGGGATAGTGCGCTCGCGCAGATCGTAGAGGCCGCCAGCGGGGCGGGCAGGGTTCATTGCTTCGGCGATGGTGGTCATGCCGTTCTCCTTCGTTTAACTTCAAGCTTTAACGTATCATGCAACGCTTCAAGGTTAAAGTTATTCCAACCCCTTGTCATGCAAGAATGAGGTTTAGGGTGTGTTAATCTGAGTCCATGAATGAACCGTCGGAACCCCGCTGGTTGGACGAGGAAGAGCTCGATGCTTTTTCCTCGTTAATGTATGTAAACCTCCAGCTCATTAACAAGCTCGACCGTCAGCTGCGCAAGGACGCAGGCATGAGCTTTTATGACTACACCGTCATGTCGCGCCTGTCTGAGGCACCGGAGCACACCATGCGCATGAGCGCGTTGGGGCACATCACGGGCGGTTCGCTCTCGCGTCTGAGCCAGGTCGTTACCCGCCTGGAGAAGAACGGCTGGGTTCGCCGCGAGCCCGATCCCTCCGACGGCCGCTTTACCGTTGCCATCCTCACCGAGGCTGGCTGGGATACCGTCGTTGCCACTGCGCCGGGCCACGTCGAGGCCGCGCGCCGCATTGTCATTGATCGTCTCACGCGCGCACAGGTGCGCCAGCTTGGGCAGGCCATGCACCGCATCGCCATCGGCATCGAGGAAGAAGACTGCTGCTAGCTGGGCAGTCCCCGCTTGCGTGAGACCGTTTTATCGAACGGAATCCAAAAACGCAGCGGGGCGTCCGCGTTTTTCGAGATGCCAATGCGCGGGCCACGCACCCACTCGACGGGCTCTTGCGGCTCCTCGATAACCGGCTGCGCGCCGTTATCTTCGAGCGTGAGCCCCAGCGCCTTTCCTAGGTTTCCCGGGCCGCGCGCCAGATTGACGTCCGGGGTCTCTCCGCGCCGGGCGTGGGCGATCTCGATGCCCCCAATAATCTCGCCGCCCCGCAGCAAGACGCCCTGGCCAGTGCCTTCGGGCGCACACACGAGGTTGCCATTGCGATGGATGCCGTAGGACGTATAGACGTAGAGCCGCCCGGGCGGGCCAAACATTGTGGCGTTGCGCGGGGTCATCCCATTGAAGGTGTGGGCTGCCTCGTCGTGTTCGCCGAGGTAGGCCTCGACCTCTGTGAGCCGCACCGCGACATCATGAAAGTGCACCACCGCGCCGAGGAGCTGCGGTGCGACGACGTCTGCGGGCTGGCTGAAATCAATCATGGTTTAGCGCTGAGTATACGTCCGGCCCGGCTGTGGGTTGGGAATCATCTCGTCAAGGCTCACCGCTGTGAGCCCCTTGGCCTCGAGGCCGTCGATGACGCAGTCGACCGCCGCGACCGTGGTCGGGTGAATATCGTGCATGAGAACGATGCTGCCTGCCTGCGCCTCGTTGACTGCGGTCTGGCACGTCTGCTGCGGGCTCTTCGTCTTCCAGTCGAGGGTATCGACGCTCCATAGGACCTGGGCGGCGCCGGCTTCACGCGTGGACTGCGCGACGGTGGCATTCGTGGCGCCGTACGGCGGGCGCACCCAGCGGCTGCCATGGCCGACGGCGGCGTTGATCGCGGCGTTGCCCGCCGCGATTTCCCGGTCCACGCTGGCCTTATCCATCTTGTTGAGTTCCTTGTGGCTCGCCGTGTGGTTGCCGATTGTGTGGCCTGCGGCCTCCATGCGGCGCAGCAGTTCCGGGTGCGCACTCGCGTTGGGCGCAAGGACGAAGAAGCTGGCAGTGACGTCGTGGCGGTCCAGGATGTCGAGCAACTGGGTTGTGCTGGCCGCGGGGCCATCATCGAAGGTGAGTGCCACACAGTTGGGGCACGCGGGGCGAGCGCTCTTGTGCTTCTTCTGGGCCTTGTCCGTTGCCGGAGCCTTCGGTCGTGGATCCGGCACGTAGGCACGTGCTTCACTCGGCAGGGCGTTATAGGCAGCAATCTCAGCGTCGCGCACTGCCTTGTCCCATGAGCCTTGCGCCTGCGAACTCATCTGCGCGAAGTCCTGTAGCGGATCCGCCTGTGCAGACGGCGCGGCAGCGAGAACAAGCGCGAGAAGAACAGCAGGAAGACGACGAGACACGGCAACACCTTTATGAAAACGACTGTAGGAAAGCTACAGTCTGCCATTTAAATCGGCGCATTTCCGCAGCGACACGGTAAAGGAGTTAACTAGTGGGGCAGAAGTGACGAAGATCCTGTGCCAGGAAAACTGGCAGCAACTCCCAGAAACCACGCAGCCGTGTGTGCGGCTCTCGTCAGCCACGCCCTCCATAATGAGTTCATGCGCTTGTGAGAGGGCGCATACCTTGAGAGAGATAGAGAGAGCCCCGGGTCCCGGGGTAGCGGCGTGAGACACCGCTTATGGGACACCTTTGAGAGAAAGAGTCACCGTGAGCCCCGACCGAATCGGTCGGGGCTCACGGTGGTTCTGGGCGCAGGAATCCTCGTGGAGGCGTTCCTCTACAAGCTAGAAACGCTTGATAAGGATGGAATAGCCGTGCGCGTCTGAGGCGGGGATGTCCGTGAAGCCGACGTGGCGGTAGAGACGCGCAGCGCGGGTGTTCGTGTCTTTCACGGACAGTGAGATGCCGGGGGCACCGAGCTCACGGGCGAGCTCCGTAGCGGCATGGAGGAGTGCGGTGCCAATGCCCTGACTCTTGTAGCGGCCTTCGACGGCGAGCGCGATCTCCGGTATGCCGGGCTCGGCGTGGCCATAGCCGTGGCGCTCGTCCGTGCCCCAGTTGAGCCAGACGCCGCCGGCGGGAATGTTGCCGCGCCAGGCGATGAAGCCGCCGCGCTCTGGCTGCCAGTCATCAACGTAGAAGGTGAAGTCCTCATCGAACTCGGCGGGCACGGTGCCGTGCTCATCGCCGAAGGTGTCCGTGAGGAAGTTGAGTCGTGCGATGTAGGTGCGGTCCGCTTCCGTAGTCGGGCGGAGCTCAAGACGATTGTCTGGGAGGTCGTCGGGATTATTGTCAGAATGTTCGGTCGACATAGTCATGCCACCCAGTCTAGGAGCTTTCTGTTGAGGAGCCTTCCCACTGGCGGTAGGCGCGGGCGTAGCGGCCGCCCAGTTCCATGAGCGAGGCGTGGTTGCCGTCCTCGACGATTTCTCCTTGCTCCATGACGATGATCCGGTCGGCCTCGCGGGCCTGGTCGAGGCGGTGGGCGACGACCAAGGTCGTGCGGCCCTCGGCGACGGTGCGGGCGGCGGACTCGAGGACGGCGGCGTGCTCAGAACCAGCCTCGGAGGTCGCTTCGTCCATGATGAGGACCGGCGGTTGGCGCAGGACCATACGGGCGAGCGAGATCTGCTGGGCGACCTCGGCGCTCACCTCGTTGTTGCCGGCTCCGATGGGAGTGTCGAGGCCCAGCGGCAGGTCGCGCTCCCAGGCGGCCGTGTCGGGCGTAAGCCCGACGGCGGCCAACGCTGAAAGGAGGGCGGCATCGGAAAGCTCGGGGCCTGCCATGTGGAGATCCTCGCGGAGCGTGCCGGAGAAGAGGTGGACGTCTTGGGTGACGAGCGCGACGTGCTGGGTGACCCAGGTGTTGGGCACCGTGGCGGTGTCGATGCCGCCCACGCGGATGCGGCCGGCGCTGGGATACTGCAGGCCCGCGACGAGCGCGGCGAGCGTGGACTTGCCCGCGCCCGAAGTCCCGACCAAGGCGGTCGTGGTGCCCGCGGCGAGTTCCAGATCGACGTGGCGGAGGACGGGCTCGCCGCCGGGGTAGGAGTAGGACAGGCCCTCGATGGTGACGGCCGGGGACGCGGTGAGAACCGGGCCCTCGGAGGTGCCCTCGTTGCCCGCGAGGGTGGCGAGGGAGACCGCGCGGCCGAGCGAGGTGACGGCGTACTGGATTTCGCCCGCGAAGAACAGGATGTTGAAGACGTGAATCTCCAGGCGCGTGACGAGCAGGACCGCGGCAGCGGCCTGGCCTTGGGTAATCCAGTCCCAGTGGACCATGGGCACGGACATCACGAGGGAACCGAGCAGGAGAATGCCGAAGGTGAGCGTGCCTTGGCCGATGATCCGGTTGACGAGCGGAACCTTATCGGCCCAGGCCTGGACGGTATCCCAGGACTGGCGCTCCATCCGGCGCGTGGCCCAGGGACCCAGGTGGTATTCGCGCAGGGTGGGCAGCGCGCGGATGGTGTCGAGCAGGATGTTATTGCGGGTCGCCTCGGAGGAGGAGACGTAATTGGCCACGGCAGGGATGTCGCGGATGGTGCCCTTGATAAACGGGTACATGATGGCGGCAGCCACGAGGAAGAGCAGGGCGTAGGCCGGATGGATGAAGAGCATGGTCACCGCCGTAATCGGCAGGATGAACAGCGTGATGGCGAGGCGCTCGCCCATCATGGACACGGCCATGACCACGTTATCGATGTCCTTGGACAGGCGGGTAATGACGTTGCCGGTGCCCAGCTCCATGATGCGCGGGACGGGGGCGCGCAGGACGGAGTCGAGCGCGTCCGTGCGCAGGTCCGTGGCCAGGCGCCGAGAGCGAGACTGGAGGAGGTAGCCGCCCACGGTGCGGCCGAGCTGCTCGGCGAGCAGCGCGAGACCGATGAGCACGAGAGCCGCAATCATGGCGGAACGACCGGACCCGAGGACGGGAAGCGACATTCCATTGATGAGGTCCACGATGCGCCCGAGGAGCTGCGAGCCGAGGTTCATCATGACGATGGTGGCGGCGAAGATGAGGGCAATGCGCCACAGCCAGCCGCGCGAGGGCGCGGACGGCAGGGACTTGAGCAGGCGCCACGACTCGCGCGGGGTGGCGGGGGCGAGGGCGTCGACGTGGCGGTTTCTCATAGCGTCACCACCTTGTCCGCGTTGGCGGCCCACGTGGCCGCAGAGGTAATGACGACGGTCGTGCGACCGGCCCGGAACTCCTTCGTGCGTTCCGCGACGGCGGCGAGAGTCAAAGAATCAAGGCCCGTCGTCGGCTCATCAAGCACGAGGATATCCGGGTTCGCCGCGAGCGCGCGGGCCAGGGCCACGCGCTGGCGCTGACCACCAGACAGGTTCAAGCCCGCCTCGCCAATGGGAGCGGCGGGCAGTTCGCCATGGGAGCCGAAGCCGCCCAGGCGGCGCACAATATCGGAGCACGCCGCGGCCTCGAGCGCGCCTTCGACGTCAGTGGCGGTGCCCTCCGGATCGATATTGTCCTCCAGTGTGCCCTCGAGGACGCTCACGCGGTGCGGCGGGCACAGCGCGCCGCGATGGCGCTGAAGATGCCGCGTCCATGCGGCGACCTGCGCACGCGCGGCCGGGGTCTGCGGGTTCCACACGACGAGACCGGTGACCTCGCCAGGATCCGCGTCTGGGAGCTCTTCGCCCTCGCCGAGCTCGTCCAGCAACGCGCCCACGCGCACGGCAGACGCCTTGCCACGCGACCACACCTCGGTGAGCATGCCCAGCGAATGACCCAAGGCGGTCATCGCGGGTGGAACGAGCATGGTGATCGTCATCATTCCGCCGGGGTTAATCGCGCCCTCGAAGGTCTGCCAGCCCGCCCACACGAGGATGCCGATGGCAAAAGAGGTGGGCACGAGTTGGCGTGCGAATTGCAGGACCGCCATGAGGTGGACCTCGGCGAGCATGGCATTTAGGGCCGTTGCTGCCGATGCCCCGTAGCGCTCCCGCGCCACCGGCCCCGCACCCAGGCCTTTGACCACGCGGTTTCCTTGCGCCACGTCCGTGGCGATGGCGAGCGAGGCGGCCTGCGTGGAGCGGCGCTTCGCCGCCGCGTGGGAAAGCGGGCCGGCTGTCGCCCACGAGGCCAGCGCGGTGCAGACGGCGCCCACGGGCATGGCGATGGCCACTTGCCAGGAGATGGGGGCGATGACGATGACGCCGCCGGTGAGGTAACCCACCATCATGATGGGGAAGTTGAGGATCTGCTTGAGCTTGCCCACAAAGTCCGAGTCTTCGTCCACCGTGTTGAGTAGGCGTCCCGGATTGAGCGCGGCGGGAGAGGCCAAAAGACGGTCGAGCAGACCTAAGCGCAGCGTGTGCGTGGTGCGCGTCTGCGACATATCCGTAAAAGCATCCGCAGAGGCCTCGGAGAGATACTGCACGTAGAGGATCACCATGACGGCGAGAACCGGAAAACCGAGCGTCCCCCAGGAGGTCTCGGTGAAGGCATGCTCGGTGGCCTGGCCGATGAGCAGCGAGGTGAGCGCGCCGATGGGCGCGGAGATGACCATCGTGACGAGGATGCCAATGACGCCGCGCGGCTGCGCCACGAGCAGGCGGCGCGTCGCGCGCGTGGGATCGTCCCACGGCGTCGTAGAGATAAGGGAGGGGTCATCGTGCGGCGGATCATCCGGCACGTACCACGCCCACGTTTTCAGACGCGGGTAGAGACGGGGCTGAGAGCTCATGGCTCCCAATCTTAAAGTGTCCTCGTCCTCACGAGTACTCCCTAGAAGTACTCATTACGGGTGCTAGGACAGGAAGTAGCTCGCGACGTCTGTGCCGTTGAATTCGCGCTGCGTGCCGTGGGTATCGACGGAACGGAACAGGGAACCGGAGTCGATGGCGTCGCGGAGGAGATCAACGCGGGCGACAGGGTCATCGACCACTGCGCCCGCGTCAAAGTAAAAGACGTCGCCGTTTTTTAAAGTGACGGTCAGAGCTTCGATAGCCATGCGCGGTACCTCCAGTGTTGCCAAGAACCAGGTGAGAAGATCACATCTCAGATTGGGGTCTATGCAACCATTGGGGTGCGATAACTTGCAATTCGCAGTGATCAAGGCAACCCGCGCAGGGCCCCGAATGCACACATTTTGCGCCCATCCGGGGGTAAAGGACTACTTATTATCCTCGTCGAGACGGTGCTTGGCGCCGTCGAAGTTCTCGTCCACGCCCTTGCGCTCGGCCTCAGCCTCGATGCGGTCGGCCGTGGTAGTGGAGCCCTCCTCGCGCAGCTTGGCAATCTGCTCGTCGATGTCGCCCAGCAGCTTCTCATCGCGCTCGACAACGCCTTCCTCGGCGAGATCGCTGTGGACGGCAGCCTTGTCAGCCGGGGTATCGGCGAGGTCATCGGCTGCCGAGGTGGACGTGTAGACCAGCGTGGAGCCCTGGACCTTGTCTGCGCCGAATTCCTCGACGCGCGGCGGCTCGGTGGCCGGGGTGTCGTTCTTGCGCAGCCAGTAGTACACGCCGCCAGCGATAGCGGAGATCACGGCCAGCACGGCCGCGATGGGCCAGAACTTCGAGCCTTTCTCCTTCTTCGCGGCGCGGGCCTGGGCCTTCTTCAGTGCCTTGGCGCGGGCCTTTTCGATCTTCTTCGAGACCTGCTTGTTCTTCTTAAACAGCTGCTTCTGGGTGCGCTTGGATTCCTTGCGGGCTTGCTTGGTTGCGGCCTTGGCCTCCTTGCGCGCCTCCTTGACCTGGGTGCGGCCAGCCTTCTTGGCTTCTGCGACGCGGTCGCCCAATTCCCCGGCGACCTCTTCGCGGCGGTCTGCGAGCTCCGCCAACGTGCGCTCCAGACGAGCATGCGCCGCCTTGGTGACGCTGCCCGCCTCCTTGCGGGAACGCGGGAAATTATCGTCCGGGGAGCTCGACGCGGTCTCCGCGGCGGTGGCGAGCGCGTCGTAGGCCTCGCGTTGTTTGTCCTCGCGGTACTCGGCGAACTTGGCCCATGCGGACTGTGCAGCCTTGAGGGCCGGTCCGATGTAGGTCGGGTTCATGGTGGTCTCCTTTTTTGCTTGATTCGCTACCTCACCCAGCGTACTTATCTTCCGGACTCTGGGTGGGGGCGTATCTGGACCGAACTACAGACCGATTTTTATTCGTGCACTTTTCACCTAATTAACAAGCGTGTGCACTATTCATTGGTGATATTAAAAATATAAGGGTTCCACCAAAAGTGAACAGCTTGGTACGTTTTTGCATCAACACACCCCGTCTACCAGGAAGGATGATCTATGGTTCCGCGCTTCTCGGCCTCCGCGCCGCTAGACCTTTTGGAGCAGCGACCCACGCGCACCGCCCAGCGCGTCGCATTGTCCTTCGAAGTCATCCCGCCTCGTCACGACGCGGATGACGCCAAGGTCGCCGGGCTCATCGACACGCTCGCCCGCTTCGATCCGGACTATGTGGCGGTGACGAGCTCCCGCCGCTCCGGCTGGCTTGAGGGCACCGCCGCCTTTATCGAGCGCATCAGCCACGCCACGGATATGCGTCCGCTCGCGCACCTGGCCTGCACGGCCGGCCCCACGCACGAGCTCGAGGGCTGGATCGACCGCCTCGTCGACTCCGGGGTCCGCGGCCTCCTCGCCCTACGCGGGGATCTGCCGGAGGGGGAAACTGCGCTCCCGCCTGACCATCTCCCGCATGCCGATGCCCTCGTCCGCCTCATTCGCCAGCGTGAGACTGAGCAATTCGCACGCTTTGCAGCCGGCAGGCTCGCCGTGGGCGTCGCGTGCTACCCGGGCGGCCACGCGGAATCCGCCAGCCCCGACGAGGACCTCGATGTCCTGCTCACCAAGCAACGCCTGGGCGCGGACTTCGCCATCACACAGCTCTTCTTCGACGCGGAGGACTTCCTGCGCTTCCAGCAGCGCGCCCGGCTCGCCGGGGTCCACATTCCGCTTATCCCGGGCATCATGCCCATGACCAGCCTGGCCCGGGTCCACCGAATGTCTGAGCTTTCCGGCGTGCCCGTGCCAGACCGCCTTGAGCGGCGCCTGCGCGGGGACCCCACCGCGGGCCTCGAACTCACGGTCCAGCTCGCCGGCGAACTCCTCCGCGGCGGTGCCCCGGGCCTGCACATGTACACCCACAACGACGCTGAACTCACCACCACTATCTTGTCAGAAATCGGAATCCACCCATGAACACTCCTCACTCCACCCCGTTTACTGCACCTTTCCCCTCCGCCACCATCCAGGGCTACCCGCGCATCGGCGCCCAGCGCGAGCTCAAGTTCGCGCTCGAGGCCCTGTGGTCTGACCGCGCTAGCGAAGAGGACTTCCTGGCCGCGAGCCGCGCGCTCCGTATAGATACGTATGCGCGCCTTCGCGACGCCGGCCTGAACGAGGACTACGCCATCCCCGCTGACGGCGCCGTCTACGACCACGTGCTCGAGACCGCGCTCACCGTCGGTGTCCTTGGCACCCACAAAGAGGTTTCCCTCGCTGAGGAATTCACCCTCGCGCGCGGCAATGATGCCCAGCCCGCGCTCGAGATGACCAAGTGGTTCGACACGAACTACCACTACCTCGTCCCGGAGATTGCCGACGGCGCCGTCTTTATCCCGCGTCCCGAGCGCACGCTTCGTCTCGTCGAGGAGGCCCGCGCCGCCGGTCACACCATCCGTCCTGCCCTCGTCGGCCCCGTCACGCTGCTCGCCCTGTCCAAGCAGGCGGACGGTGCCACGTCCCAGCCGCTTGAGCATCTCGATGCCCTCGTTGAGTCCTACCGCACAGTCCTCGCCGCCCTCGCCGACGCCGGCGTCGAGTGGGTTGAGCTCACCGAACCCGCCGTTGTCGCGGACCTCGCCGTCGCCGACGACGCGACCCTCGCACAGCACATCGCTGCAGCCTACGCCCAGATCCTCGGCGCTGAGCAGCGCCCGCAGGTTCTCGTCTCCACTCCTTACGGCGCCGCCCGCGCCGGACTCGCCGCGCTTGCCGATGCCGCCCCCGAGGCGCTCCATGTCGACCTCGCCGTCGGCACGCTCGCGCAGGAGCCGGACTACGTGCACCGTGTGGCCTCGCTCCGCGATATCCACCTCGTCGCCGGCCTCATCGACGGCCGCAACGTGTGGGCCGCGGATCTGCGCACGCTGCGGAACACGCTCGAGCAGCTCGGGGACGCGGTCTCCGTGTCCACTTCCACGAGCCTGCTCCACGTTCCGCACACGGTGGCGGCGGAAACGTACCTGCCCGTCGACGTCGCGCCGTGGCTCTCCTTCGCGGACGAGAAGGTCGCCGAGGTCGTGGCGCTGGCCGCCGGACCCCTCGATGCCCCGGAGGCCTACGCCCAGGCGGACCGCGCTGTGCGCACCCGCGCCGCCTCGGAGCGCACGCATGATGCCGCCGTCGCTGCTCGCACTGCGGCCCTGCCGGCAGGCGAGGTGCAGCGCCAGCCCCTCTATGCCGAGCGTGCTGAGACGCAGAAGTCCCTGGACATCCCGCTGCTGCCGACCACCACTATTGGTTCCTTCCCGCAGACGCAGGAGATCCGCCAGACGCGTGCGGCCCACAAGGCGGGGGAGATCACGGCCGCCGAGTACGAGGAGGCGCTCAAGGACGAAGTCCGCGCGGTCGTCGAACTGCAGGAGCGTCTGGGCCTCGACGTCCTCGTCCACGGCGAGCCGGAGCGCAACGACATGGTGCAGTACTTCGCGGAGCTGCTTGACGGCTTCGTGGTCACCGACAACGGCTGGGTCCAGTCCTACGGCTCCCGCTGCACACGTCCGCCGCTGGTCGTGGGCGATATCTCCCGCCCGCGCGCGATGACCGTCGAGTGGTCTGCCTTTGCGCAATCGCTGTCCACGAAGCCGGTCAAGGGCATGCTCACCGGCCCGGTCACCATCCTCGCGTGGTCGTTCAACCGTGACGACGTGCCGCTGTCCGTCTCCGCGGATCAGCTGGGCATCGCGCTCGCGGACGAAGTCCACGACCTGGAGCAGGCCGGCATCGACATCATTCAGATCGACGAGCCCGCCCTGCGCGAGCTGCTACCGCTGCGCGAGGAACGCCGTCCGGAGTACCTCGCCTGGGCCGTGCGCTCCTTCCGCCTCGCCGCGCTCGACGCCAAGCCGACGACGCAGATTCACACGCACCTGTGCTACTCCGAGTTTGGCCAGATCATCGAGGCCGTCGCCGCGCTCGATGCGGACGTCACCTCCATCGAGGCCGCGCGCTCCCGCATGGAGCTTCTCGCCGACGTGGACGAGCGTTTCTACTCCGCACTCGGCCCGGGCATCTATGACATCCACTCGCCGCGCGTGCCGTCTGTCGCCGAGATGACCGAACTCATCCGAGCGGCACTGCGCCACTTCCCGCTTGAGCGCCTGTGGGTGAACCCGGACTGCGGCCTCAAGACCCGCGGCTATGCCGAGACCGAAGCAGCACTGCGCAACATGGTGCTCGCTCGCGACGAGGTTCGTGCGACAGTGTCCGTCACCGTTTAGCGTCCCGCCTTCGTACCCCATCGCATCTCACTCCTCGTGCGGTGGGGTTTCTTCATTGACGAATGGCAGCGCATGCTCGAGTCTTGGGACTTTGTCCGTAGGAGCGTGGATGATGCGTTCGCGCTGGATTCGAACCGAGCGTGAGCATGGCACAGCTTTTCGAGGGCAACAGTGATATCTCAGGGGCGATGCCATGGCGGACGCGGTGGTCATTACCACGGGCGATAGGGCCTACCGCCGTCCCGACGGTATTGCCGTTGTGCCGCTCGCGCTGCTGGGGATGTAGAAAACTGAGTGCTTAGAAAGTGAGCTCGTCGAGGGAGGCGAGATCACCGCGACCGGCGCGGTCGAACCACAGCGCATCGAGGCCCGCAGCTCGGGCGCCTTCGACGTCATTGGCGAGCGAGTCGCCGACCATGAGGGTCTCGGCGGGGGAGGATTCCATAATCGAACACGCTGCGAGGTAGGCCTCGCGGTGCGGTTTGGGCGTGCCGAGCTCGACGGTGGGGATGAGTACAACGAAGTCGAGGTCCAGCCCGGTCGCGGCGAGCTTGCCTTGCTGCATGTCGCGCGCCCCATTGGTGAGCACGCCCACCTTGAGACCGGCGGCATGGGCCCGCTCGAGGACCAGTAGGGCATCCGGGAACGCCCGCCAGTTGCGGGCATAGGCCGCAAGGTAACCGTCGTAGGCAGCGAGCGCTTCGGCCTCGGTCATCTCGGGGCGGTTGAGGAAGTCGCGGCATCGGCCAGCTCGCTGACCGGGGTGGCTCACCTCGCCGCGTTCGTAGGCGGCAAACCATTTCTTCTCCAGCTCGCGGAAGCGCGCGTGCTGGCCGGTGGGCAACCCGAGCGAGACGCACCATTCGTCGACGCCGTCACGCAATGCCCCCTGATGGTCGAGGAGAGTGTCGTCCAGATCAAAGAGAATGGCCTTATACATGGTGCATATCCTACGGTGCGCAGCCGTGATCGCTCTCGGCATTACTTTCGATCCGCCCTCATGTCGGGAAATTCTTTATGATGGTGGACATGACTCAGAAGACCGCAACTGCAACCATGCACACGAATCACGGTGACATCGTCATCGACTTGTATGGCAACCACGCCCCTGTCACCGTTGAGAACTTCATCGGCCTGGCACAGGGCACCAAGGACTACTCCACCCAGAACGCCAAGGGCGAGCAGTCTGGCCCGTTCTACGACGGCGCCATCTTCCACCGCATCATCGACGGTTTCATGATCCAGGGCGGCGACCCGACCGGCACCGGTACCGGCGGCCCGGGCTACCAGTTCCAGGATGAGTTCCACCCGGAGCTTCAGTTCGACCGTCCGTTCCTCTTCGCCATGGCCAACGCTGGCCCGGGCACCAACGGCTCCCAGTTCTTCATCACCGTGGCGCCGACCCCGCACCTCAACAACCACCACACCATCTTCGGTGAGGTCACCGATGAGGCCTCCAAGAAGGTCGTCGCTGAGATCGCCGGCGTTCGCACCGGCTACGCTGACCGCCCGGTTGATGATGTCGTTATCGAGTCTATCGACATCGCTTAAGTGAGTTAGCGCTTCACGAGCGTGCAAGCCCGCGCCTGCCACTACTGGCAGCGCGGGCTTTGATGGTTTTAGCCGACCAGAAGCCACGCGAAGAAGCCTGAAGAAGACCAGAAGAAAATAAGGACATCTCCATGACCATCAAGGAATGGACCCGGACGTACGCCAAGGTTGCGCCCGCGTCGACGGTGCTCGTGCTCTTGTGCACGGCAGCATGGATTATCTCAGCCATCCAGGCGCGTTCGATTTCGGGTGCCTACTACGACTCGGAGTTGGCAACAGAGTGGACGCTGTGGGGGCCTGCGGTTCTTGCGGGCGGCGCCGATTGGTTGCGTCCCGTGACGTCCATGTTTATGCACCTGGATCTGGGCCACCTCGCGGTCAATATGATCTTCCTCGTTCTCATTGGCAGGGAAGTGGAGCGATGGCTGGGCAGCGCGCTCTATACGGCGGCCTATGTGTGCGCGGGATTGGGCGGCAGTTTGGCCATCTTGTGGAATGCCTTCGACCAGCCGACAGTGGGAGCGTCCGGTGCACTCTACGGGCTTATGGCGCTCATGGTGGGGGTCTACCGGGCGAAGGGACTCGATCTGCGGGCGCCACTCTTCCTTATCGCTGCCAACGTTGTCTATACCGCTATGACACCGGGCGTCTCGCTGTGGGGGCACGTGGGCGGGCTCGTGACGGGGCTGGTGTTGTTGCCGTTCCTCCGGGCGCGCCGGGTGTGGGTGCGCTGGCTCGGTGTTTTTATTGTGGGGATCCTTGTGATTGCGGGGATTGGACTGCGAGCAGCAGTTTGGGGATAACCTCCGCGTGTTTTCCACGCGGACAAGTGTGCGAAATCTTTCCACATCAGTTATCCACATTGTGGATAACTACATTTTTGTAATTTACCGAACATCCGAACGGAGTTTTCCCTGATCGCGCAGGGTGCAGAGTCGGGTGTGGGAAAAATACCACAGTGTGAAAAGGGGAATTGGGGAATTCCACAGGGTGTGGAGAAACCTGTTGAATTCTACTATCCACACCTTTATCCCCAACCTGTGGATAACTTTTCCTGCACCGTGTGGAAAGTGTGAAAATGCCCCCGTCCCACAAAAACACATTCTTGTAATTTGACTGTTGCACGCACCGTGTCAAGCCCCGTGTTTTCTAGAGGGTAGTTTTCTGGTTTTGGGTTAGGTCAGGCGACTATGTTCGTGGTGGAGAGTGCGTTCCAGTAGGCGGTCTCGTAGTCGACGGGGCTGGTGTGGCCCAGGGCTGAGTGGAGTCGGTGGTTGTTGTACCAGCCGACCCAGTTGGTGATGGCTTTCTCGGTTTCGTCGAGTGTGGTGAAGCCTGTGGGGTGGATGCTGACGTTGTGGATGCATTCTCCCTTGTAGAGGCTGTTTATGGCCTCTGCTAGGGCATTGTCATAGGAGTCGCAGTATTGGACCCCTCGGTCACTGTGGTGAATAAGCTGGTCAACACGCTGGTCCTGCCGGAGCCGGGAGGGCGTCTGATGGTTTGTGTGTGGAGTTCCATTCCGCATAAGCAGACAAGCCAGAATGACTACTATGGTACGACGAGACTCGGCCGATAAGGCTAAGATTGATGCGATTGAGGAAAGTTGCTTGCTAACCCTGAAATCGCGAAGCTGTTTGACGGGCTAGGCACGTCGCCGACGGACGCCGACCACAGCCGCGAGCGCAGCGGCCCCCAGCAAGGCGAGGGGAATCACGGTTGCCAGGGGGAAGTCGGTACGGTCATTGGTGTGCGGCCGGTCGAGCGGTCGTAGGCGGCGCGCGCAGTAGCTGCAAGTAGCACATCAACCTGTGACGCTAAACAAATAGCTATAGGAATTGCTATGTCACTAGCTATTTGCATTGCTACTTTTATATTCACCGGCAGTAGCCGAAGTTGGTCAGCCCAATCGGAAGTAAGTATATCGGACTATACTTGAAAGTGTTTAGTTTGCTATACTATCGTTGTGACGAAGCGGAAAGACATTCTTAAAAACATCGCTGACTTTGCAAAAAGAACGGGTCAAACGCTCACGATTAAAGAGGGCGGTAACCATACTCGAATCTGGGTTGGCGAGAAGTACACCACCGTGGGGCGCCATAAGGAGATTGACAATCTCATGGCTCGTAAAATCTACAAGCAAATCGGAATGGAACAGTAGGACATGAATACGTTTACTGCCTGTGTTGAGCGCGGCGAGAACTGGTGGGTTGCCCAGCTAGTCGAAGACCCTGGCGTTATCGTTCAGGCGCGTCGTCTTGACCAGATTCAAGAAGAAATCCGTGACGCTCTCGCCCTTTTCCCGGAGCTTACCGATTCGCCCGAAACAGCTATCGTTCATCTTGACCTTGTTGGTGAAGTAGAGCAACAAGCTCAAGCTACCCGCGACCAACTTGCCGCCATCCGCGAGCGTGAAGCTCATGAGCTTGCCAATATGTCGCAACATGCTCGGCGGCTAGCGGATGGTGGGTACAACTACCGCGATATCGCCTACCTTCTTGGCATCACCTACGGCAGGGTGGGGCAAATACTCAAAGCGAAAACCAGCACTGCCTAAGTATGCGCGGCAGCTGCAAGCAGCAGGAGTACTCCGTGGCTTGGCCGCTTCGCGTCTGGAGAGTGGTGGTGGTTTGTGTATTTTTGCGGTTTGGGGTGGATGATTCGTATTTGTGGCGACGCTTCAGCTCACACCATGAGCCACTGGGACGGTGAGGAGAGAGGGGGCATCGGAAAGCACAAAAAGGCGCCCTGGGTTTCCCAGGGCGTCGTGAGAGGGCAGGGAGGCGGTTAGCGCCAGCCCATCGTCATGAGGAGGCCGACGATGGCGAGGCCGAAGCCGATGCCATAGTTCCAGGGGCCGAGCTCGGCCATGAACGAGATATCCTCGCCGGCGAGGTAGTTGACGATGATCCAGGCGAGGCCGAGGATCATGAGGCCCAGCATGAGGACGATGTACCACTTTGGTGTGCCCTCGTTATTGATTTTGACCGGGGTGCGGTTGGCTGAGGTGCTCGTGACCTGAGGGGTCGAGCTCTTCGAAACCTTAGACTTCGGCATGGTGTACCTTCATTTTGATGTGCGGTGGGAGTTATTTCCTTGAATACGACTACTGTACCAGCAGCTTTAGCTCACGCTTAGCGGCCACCATTCGTAACCGAGTTGAAGGCGTTGCCCAAATCGCTGAGGAACTTCCATTCGCGGATTTGGATATCGGCGTCCTTACGGATGGTTTGGCCAGACTGGGCGGAGGACCATGCGATGCGGCCAGCGTCCGTGGGCACCGGCGTGTTGACGACCTCGCCCTTGGTGAACGAACCGGTCCAGCCCAACTGCTTGAGGGCCGACTTGGCATCGGACTCCGTCATGCGGACGAGATCGGGCACCGCAATGAGCATGCCGTTGGAGACCTGGAGGGTGATGGTGTCGCCCGCCTTGGCGTTCGACGTATCCGGCATGGAGAGCACCGTGCCTTCCGGCTTGGTGGAGTCGACCATCTGGATCTGAACCTTGAGATCCTGGCCCTCGAGGGTGGACTTGGCGTCCTCGACGTTGAGGCCCTTTATATCCGGAACGGAGACATCCTCCGGGCCGGTAGACACGGTGATGCGGACCTTGGAACCCTTGGACAGCTGGGATCCACCCGCGGGGTTCTGCGAGATGATCTGGCCCGTAGGGATGTCTTTATTGGATTCCTCGGTGACGGTGTCATCGAGCTCCAGGCCTGCGTCCGTGAGGGCTTGGGTGGCCTCGTCGACGTTCATGCCCGTGATATCCGGAACGTCCGTGATCTCCTTGCCGGAGGACACGGTGAGGATGACCGTGGAGTTCTTTTGCAACTCCGAGCCTGCCGCAGGGTTGATGCGGATGGCGCGGTCGCGCGCGACGTCGTCATTCGGCTCTTGGTTTACCTGGACGAGCAGGCCCATCTCCTCGAGTTCCTTGACGACCTCGGCGCGGGGGCGGTTCTCGACCTCGGGGATGATGACCATGTTTGCCTGGCGCGCGGCCTCGGCGCGGCGGTCAGCTTCTTGCTGCTTGAGGTCCCGGGAGTTCTGGTAAAAGTCCCAGCCGAAGTAGCCCACGGTTCCGATGAGCGCGGCGGCGAGCAGAGCAGCCAGCCACTTGAGGCCGGAGCCAGACTTCTCAGTGCCCGTGGGGCGCGTCGAAGCGACCGGCGCGTGCGTGATCGTCGTCGGTGCGTCGTCTTCTGCGGAAATGTGCGTGCGCGCGGCTTGGGTGACGGCGCCGCGGGAGAGGCGCTCGAGATCGCCGGCCATCTCCCATGCGGACTGGTAACGGTCTGCCGGGTGCTTGGCCATGGCGGTGAGCACGACGGCGTCGATATTGACGCGCTGGGTGGGGGAGAGTTCCTCGATGTACTCGGACGGAGGAACCGGATCCTCCTGGACGTGCTGGTAGGCGACGGCGAAGGGGGTCTCACCTTCAAAGGGCGTGCGGCCGGTGACGGACTCGTAGAGCACGCAGCCGAGCGCGTAGACATCGGAGCGGGCGTCCGCCGTCTTGCCGCGGGCCTGCTCCGGCGAGAGGTATTGCGCGGTGCCGATGACAGCGGAGGTCTGCGTCATGGCGGACGTCGAGTCATCGAGGGCACGAGCGATGCCGAAATCCATGACCTTCACCTGGCCGGTGTTGGTGAGCATGATATTCGCCGGCTTGACGTCGCGGTGGATAATGCCGGCCTCGTGGGAGGCCTGGAGCGCGTCCGCGACCGGCTTGAGGATTTCCGCAGCCTCCTCCGGGGTCATGGGGCCGTCTTCGGTGATGATGTCGCGCAGCGTGCGGCCGTTGACGCGTTCCATCACGATGTACGGGATGGCAACATTGGAGGACATGTCCTCGCCGGTGTCGAAGACCTGCACGATATTGGGATGATTGAGCTTGCCGGAGTTCTGGGCCTCTCGGCGGAAGCGCTCACGGAAGTTGACGTCCCGTGCCATTTCGGGGCGCAGCATCTTTACCGCTACGCTGCGGCCGAGGCTCGTGTCCTCGGCGGCGTACACCTCCGACATGCCGCCGGAGCCGATGACCTCGCCAAGCGAATAACGGTCATTGAGCATTACTTCTGCATACCTTCCTGACAAGTTCCTTAACGGTGACTTGCCATATTAAAGAGTCGCGCTGGGGTTTGTTGCGAAATGCGTCGGGTTAACGCTTAAAGAGTCTAATGGGTTGACCTCAGTTTCCACGGTATTGGGAGCCTCCGTGGTTGTGGGAGCTTGCGTGGTGAACTCGGGTTGTTCCTCCTGCGTCGTTTCATCCACGGGAGCGGGCGGCTTCTGCTCTTCCTCCGCAGGCGGCTCAGCCGGAGCCTTCGTCTCCGTCACGGTGGGTGCCTCGTGCGTGCGGTGTGTGGGCGTGCGTTGGGACTTGGTCGGTGCTGCCGGAGCCGTGGAGCGATCAGGTTGCTCGTCTTCCGTCGACGAAACGGTTTCCGTGACGACGATGGGATCTGCGGAGGTTGGCTCTGTTGATTCGCCGTCGTCACCGCCGGTGAGTGCCGTCGCTGCCCAAATGCCGCCGCCGAGGAGGGCAGCGGCGCCGAGGATCCAGGGGAGGATGGGCTTTTTCTCTGAGACCGCGACTGCGGCCGGTTGCGTCGTGGTGGGCTGCGCCGCATTGGCGAGCATCTCCGTCGACGCGGTGGGTGAGGGCGGCTCGGCGATATCGGGAACCGGAGCGCCGGCCGGCTCGGGTGGACGCTTGCCAAAACGAACCTGGGAGATGGCGAGCGCGAACTCGTTGCCATCCGCGTAGCGGCGCGCGGCGTCCTTGCGCAGCGCGATGCCGATGAGCTCGCGGGCCTGCGCGGAAATTGTGGTGGGCAGCGGCTCAGCGACCTTGGAAATGTGGGCGAGCGCGACGGACACCGACGAGTCGCCCGAGAAGGGCCGCTTGCCGGAGAGCATCTCGTAGCCGACGACGCCGAGCGAGTAGACGTCCGAGGCCGGGGACACTGCGTGGCCTTGGGCTTGCTCCGGGGAGACGTACTGCGCGGTGCCCACGACCATGCCGGTGCGGGTGAGCGGGACAGCGGCCGCGGCCTTCGCGATGCCGAAGTCGGTGACCTTCACCTGGCCGTTTTGCGTGATGAGCAGGTTGCCTGGCTTGATGTCGCGGTGGACCATGCCCATGCGATGGATCACGGAGAGACCGTGCGCGGCCTGTTCCATGACGTCGAGGGCGAGTGCCTCGGGCAGCGCGCCTTCGCGGGCAAGGAGGTCCGCGAGGGACTCGCCGCGGACGTATTCGAGCGCCATGAAGCAGAACATGGCGCCGTTCGGGTCCTTGAGCTCCCGGTAGTCGTAGGTGGCGACGACATTGTCCGAGTCGATCTGCTGGGCGGACTGTGCCTCGTTGCGGAAGCGGCCGAGAAATTCTTTGTTGTCCGAGAATTCCGGGCGCAGCACCTTGATGGCGACCTCGCGCTGGTGGACGTTGTCATCCGCGAGCCACACGGTGGACATACCGCCGTGGCCGATGACCCACTGGAGGGTGTAATCGGAGCCGATGAGCTCTTGCAAGCGTTCCTGTTCCATGGGCGACTAGCCCTCCGTTCCGGTGTAAGCGCGCAGGATTGCGCGGCCGATGGGGGACGAGACTTGGCCGCCGGTGGCGCCCTCGCCGAGGTGGCCGCCGTCCTTGACGACGACGGCGACGGCGATGTCCTTCTCCGGGTCGTAGGCGACGTACCAGACGTGCGGGGGAAGTCCATCTCCGTGCTCGGCCGTGCCCGTCTTCGAGGCAAAACCGTTGCCGTCATAGCCGTAGGTGGCCTGCTCAGAGCCGAACATGAGGTCCTGGATGGTTGCGGCGGTCTCCTCGGAAATGGCGGTGGCGGCGACCTTGGGCTTGGTGACGGTGACGTCTTCCATCTGGGCGTTGGTCACCTTGTTGACGAGGTACGGCGTCATGCGCACACCCTTGTTGGCGATGGTGGAGGCCATGCTTGCCGCTTGGAGCGCGGACATGGTGACGTCGCGCTGGCCGATGGCGGACTGCGCGGTGGCGGAGGCATCCGCGAGATCGCCCAGCGTGCCGGAGGACATGTCGACACCCAAGTCATAGTCCTGGCCCACGCCGAAAGCGTCTGCGTACTTGCGCAGTTCGTCCGCGCCGATGGACTCGCTCATCTCCACAAACGCGGTATTGCACGACAGGGAGAAGGCGGTGCGCAGCGTGACCTGCGCGGAGCCGCCGCACATCTGGTTGCCGTAGTTGGTCAGCGTCGTCACGTTGTCGGGTAGCGTGATCGAATTTTGGCCCGTGAGCGTCGAGTCCGGCGTGAAGCCGTTGTTGAGTCCCGCGGCCGAGGTGATGATTTTAAAGATCGATCCGGGAGGCAGTGTCTCCTGCGTCGCGTGGTTGATGAGCGGGTTGCCAGGTTGCTCCTGGAGCTGCGCCCACGTGTCCGCGCCGGTGTCCTCGTTGGTGACGTCCGCGGCGGAATAGCTCGGCGAGGACGCGAGCGCGAGGATCTTGCCGGTCGAGGGCTGGAGGGCCACGGCCGCACCGTTGTAGCCAGCGTTCGTGAGCTGGTCGTACGCGAACTGCTGGAGCTGCGGGTCGATGGTGACCTCGACGTTCGCGCCGAGCGGCTGCTTGCCGGAGAGCTGGTCGAGCCAGTTCTGGCCCATGAGTGAGTCGTCCGTACCGTTCAAGACGTTGTTATACGAGGACTCGAGTCCCGAGGCGCCGAACTGCGAGGACAGGTAGCCCGTGACGGGCGAGTAGGCTGCCGATGCCGCCGGGTAGCTGCGGGTATAAATTCCCTCCGCGTCCGCAGTGGACTGGGCGAGCACGGTGCCGCCGGAGTAGATCTGCCCGCGCGGGGTGGTCTGCATTTCGTAGAAGCCACGCAGGTTCTTGGGGTTATCCGCATACTTCTCATCGGAGAAAGCCTGGACGACGGTGAGCCGCACGAGCAGGATGGCGGTCAACAGGATTGCAAAGATCGCAGCGAGCCGGATCGACTTGTTCATCGGTGTGCCTCCTGGACGGCCGGGAACATGGACGTATCGCTGGACTGCGCTGCGGTGTGCTCGACCGCGGGCCTGCGTGCGGAATTGGAGATGCGCAGCAGGATGCCCAGCAAGATGTAGTTAGCCATGAGAGAGGAGCCGCCCGCGGACATGAACGGGGTCGTGAGACCCGTCATGGGCAGGAGTGCGGAGATGCCGCCGGTGACGACGAAGACCTGGATGGCGATGGTGAGCGCGAGGCCCGCCGCGACGAGCTTGCCGTACGTGTCGCGCACGCGCAGCGCCGTGTGGAAGCCGCGGGAGCACAGTATGCCGAAGAGGATGAGCACCGCGCCGAGACCGATGAGACCGAACTCCTCGCCGATGCCCGCGAGGATGAAGTCCGAGTGCGCCACGGGGACGATTTCCGGGTGACCTTGGCCCAGACCCGTGCCGGTGATGCCGCCGGAGGACATGCCAAACAGCGCCTGCGAGAGCTGGTATCCGCCGGAATCATAATTGCCCAAAGGATCCAAGAAGTTGGAGAAACGGTTCTGGATCTTGTCCGAGATTTGGTAGATGCCGTAGGCGCCGATGGCGACCAGGAAGAGACCGATGGCCAGCCACGAGACGCGGCCGGTGGCCATGTACAGCATGCCCAGCACCGTCGAGAAGAGGAGCAAGGCCGGACCAAAGTCGTTGGAGATGCCCATGATGGCAATCGCGATGGCCCACACCACGAGGATGGGCGCGAGATCGCGCAGGCGCGGGAGCGAGACGCCGAGGAACTTATAGCCCGCCACGGTAAACAGGGAGCGCTTCTGCGTGAGCAGCATGGCGAAGAACAAGATGAGCAGGATCTTCGACAGCTCGCCCGGCTGCAAGGAGAAGGGCCCCAGCCACAGCCAGATGCGGGCTTCGGCATCCGGCGGCTGCGGCCACACGAGCGGCAGGGCGAGAAGGATAAGACCGAGCGCACCCAAGATGTAGGAGTATCGCGTGAGCGATTTGTGGTCGCGGAGGAGCACGAGGACGAGGACAAAGAGCACGATGCCCGCGATGGTCCACATGATTTGGCGCGACGCGAGTCCCCAGCCATTGGCGAGGTCGAGGCGTGCAAGCATGATAAGCCCCATGCCGTTGAGCAGGGCGACGATGGGCAGCATGATTTGGTCCGCCCACGGCGCGAGGAAGCTGAGCGCTATGTGTGCGACGGCGAAGACGCCCACGAAGCCGCCAATGAGATAGAACAGTTCCGTGGTGAGTGAATTGCCTTGAGAGAGTTCGAGAGCGACGAGAATAAAGGAGAATACGACCGTGGCGAGGAGCAGCAGCCCCAGCTCGGTCCCGCGAAAACGGGCCTTCATTTACTTCACCTCCCGGCAGTTAACTCCCGGTTCAGATTGGATTGTGGATGTGGGCGACGGAGCCGCCGATGACGACGGCTGAGCAGACGAAGCAGCGGACGGCGCAGCAGACGTGGTAGCCGACGGGGTGGCCGAGGCCGAGCGCTTGGGGGCATCGGCAGGCTTTGTCGACGCCTCGCACACCGGCAGGGTCTTCTCCGCCAGGCGCACGAGCTGTCCCTGTACCTCGTCATAGGAGCCGGCGCCGAGGTTGGCCGCCGCGCTGCGCTCCGAGGCCGGAAGGGCCTCGAGCGTGAACGGGGAAAAATCGCCCGTGCAGTCTGCCGTCCTGAGCCCCAGCTCACCCTTCTCGTTGAGGCAGGCGTGCTGGTAGGTGGAGTGCAGCGCGCGGCCGAAGAGCTCGAAGTCCGTGCCCTGCTGGACGGTGATCTCTCCGTCCGTGGCGACGTAGTAGCGGTCCGTCATGGCGTTCTTCGCCCACAGGCCGGCGGCGACGACGGCGATGAGGACGACGAGGATGGACGAGACCACGATCCAGCCGAGTTTGCCCCGTGGGGCAGGCTCCGAATCCTCGGAGCCCCCCTCACCGTCCTTATCGCCGACATGCGCCATGGTCTGTGCGGTGGTCGACGGGACGGCGCGGTTAAGCTTCGCCGCCCGCGAGGCCGCGGAATCCGGATGCGTGGGCTCCGGCAGCTCGCCGGCGATAGCGCCCACGAGGTGCGGGGACGAAGCTTCGCTGGAGCCCTCCACGACCTCGGCGATAACGACCGTCACGTTGTCCGGGCCGCCGGAACGCAGCGCGAGCTCGACGAGCATCTGTGCGGCATCCTCCACGCTGCCCTGCTTGAGCGCGGACTCGATGGTGGTCGCCGTGACGGGATCCGACAGGCCGTCGGAGCACAGGAGAAGGCGGTCGCCGACCTTGGCGTCGAGCATAAACAGCGTGGGCTCGACGTCGTGGCCGGTATACGCCTTCAAAATCAGGGACTTTTGCGGGTGCGACGAGACGTCCGCCGGGTCGAGCTTGCCCTGGTCCACGAGCGACTGGACGAAGGTGTCGTCCTTCGTAATCTGCTCGATCTTGCCGTCACGCAGACGGTAGCCACGGGAGTCACCCACGTGGATGACGCCGAACTCGGAGCCGTTGAACATGAGCGCGCTGAGCGTCGTACCCATGCCCTCGGTCTCTGGGTGCTCGTCGACGTGGCGCTTGATGTCCACGTTCGCATCGCGGGCGCTTGCGGCCAGGATCGACAGCATGTCGTTGTCGCCCGGGTCCTTATCAATCCGCTCGAGGCGCGTGATCATGAGCTGCGAGGCGACCTCGCCGGCCGCGTGGCCGCCCATGCCGTCCGCGAGTGCGAGCAGCCACGTGCCGCCGTATGCGGAGTCCTCGTTATTGCCGCGGACGAGGCCGCGGTCGGAGAGGGCCGTTACTTTGAGTTTCATGGCATCAGCCTTACTGTGGTTCGACCCATCTTGATATCCGTGCCCACGCCCACGCGTTCGGGCTGGTCAATGCGCACGCCGTTGACGAACGTGCCATTGCGGGACTCCAAATCTTCCACGAACCAGTCGGAGCCGCGGCGGAAAAGCCGCGAATGCCGTGCGGACGAGTAATCATCGCCCGTCACGAAGTCGCACTCGTTGGCGCGGCCCAGCACCAGGTCCTCGAGCGTGCCTAGCGCCATGTGGGAGCCCTGCAGCGGGCCCTCCACGATGGAGATCTGGTGCGCCGCCTCCTTGCGGTGCGGCGTGCGCGCCGGGCTTGCCGATGCCGTCACGGCCGCCGCCTTGTTCGCGTCACGGCGCATGGCATTGAGGGCTACCAGGATAAAAATCCATAGCAGCGCCAGGATTGCGATGCGCAGTCCGAGCAATACAACGGAGGACACGTGGTGCCGCCTTCCTGGAAATTGAAGAAAATCTAGTTATCGAGACCCGTGATACGGACCTCGATGTGCGAATGCCCCATAGTAATCACATCGCCGTCAGCGAGAAGCCAGTTTTCAATGGGGGTGTCGTTGACGGTCGTGCCGTTCGTCGACTGCAGATCGACGAGCACCGCGTCCTGGCCGTTCCACGTGATTTCCGCGTGCTGACGGGAGACACCGGTATCGGGCAGGCGCAGGTCCGCGTCCGTGGAACGGCCGATAATATTCGAGCCCTCGTGCACTTGGTAGGTGCGCGAGGAGCCGTCCTGCAGCAGCAGGTTGACGCTCGGGCCGCTGCCGGGATTGTCCGGCATGCGCGCGGCACGGAATGCCGTGGTTGCGGCTTCGGGATTGTTGTACTGATCAGTCATCTCGTCCTCCTGAGAGTCGCCCTCCTGCGGGGTGGGCTCGTGGAAAATGGCGTCGTAACCGGTTTCCTCGCCCGGCTCGTGGTCAATAAAAGAAGACACGCGCAGCTGTCCCGTGCGCAGTCCCGACTCCTCCGCGATGCGGACGATGACGGGTCCGGCGAGCGCCCAGCCTTTGTTGCGCATGAAGCGCCCCAGCTGGTCCGCCAAGAGCTCGGGAAGGTCAGCGTCGCGCGACAAGTTCTCAATATCCTTGGAGCTCACCGCGACGGTGACCACGTTGGGTCCGTAGAGCAACCCGTCGTCGCCGCGCGTGAGATTGTCCTGGGCTTCCTGCTTGAGGAGCTCCTCGATCTCTGCGGGAACGATGCGGCCGCCAAAGACGAACGCCATGCCGTTGTCGAGTCCGCGCTGCATGGCGGAGTCAAGCTTTGCGAGCCTGCCCATGATTCCCATTGGCGCGGACCTCCTTTACCACTGTGACTTGTAATGGATTATCAAATAACGTGCCTAAGTATAGGGGCAATGGGCAGATCCAACGAAGAACCGTGCGGACACGCTGGGGATTTTTTGGTCTGTGCCTGCGGATTTGTTAAAAACACTGACCCCCGTGCTATCTTTATTTAGTCGCCAAGACATATCAAAACCCTGCCCGGGTGGCGGAATTGGCAGACGCGCTGGCTTCAGGTGCCAGTGTCCTTATAGGACGTGCGGGTTCAAGTCCCGCCCCGGGCACAGTGAGCAGTTCAACAAACTGCTACACCGGAGGTCACAAACTCGGAAGGGTTCGTGACCTCCGGTTTCTTTGTTTTTGTGAACTTTGGCGGTCGGGGATTGCAAGTGTGGGGATTTACATCCGAACTCCCGCTCTCGCCTGTCGAACTCTTGTTTTCGATGGTGTCAATAAGTCATTTTGCTTGTTATTTTGATCTGACGTCCTGGCTTTTGCTCCCGCTGCGGGGCAATTGGAATCCTCCAACTGAGATGTTTTCCTTGGGGTGTTGGAGGATTTCCTAGTTGCTGAATCCCGATTTAAGAATTAATCGACTGGGCTGACGCGGATAAGGTGGTGCTGTTGCAAACTTCAGGCGGAGAGCCGTGACGACCCAGTTTTCATCCTCTGATGCTCGCTGCGGGTCGGCGTTCTCAGGCAGCCTCGAACACCCGGTTGACGATCACCGCGTCCGGGTTCGGGTGCCCGTAGGCAAACATCGCGCCCTGGCCTTTCCGTAATGAGTGCATCGCTTCCATCCCTTTCAACGTCCGATATGCAGATGTCCGGTTCTTAAACGCGCCTTTCGGCCCGAGGATCCGCTTCAGCCGACCATGGTCGCCTTCCAGGATGTTGTTGAGGT
>NZ_KQ959765.1:158272-167062 GCF_001552965.1 Corynebacterium sp. DNF00584
CTTCCAGGATGTTGTTGAGGTATTTCACCTGCCGGTGTTCCACGGTCTGCGGGCAGATTCCCTCTGACTTCAACTCGGCGATTGCCCTGGCCAGGGAGGGTGCTTTATCGGTGTTGATCACCCGCGGGAACCCGGTTATCGTGTTCGACCTCAGGGTCTTGGCCAGGAAACGCTTCGCTGCGGCGACGTTACGCTTTGGGGACAGGTAAAAATCCAGGGTATGCCCGCCCGCGGTGATGGCCCGATAGAGGTAGCACCACCTGCCGCCGCCCCGGATATAGGTCTCGTCCACCCGCCAGGACCGGGCCTGCCAATCCGGGACTTGTCGGTACCACCGGGTCTGCTTGTCCAGCTCAGGAGCATATTTCTGGACCCAGCGGTAGATGGTGCTGTGATCGACCGGTACGCCGCGTTCGGTCATCATTTCTTCCAGATCGCGGTACCTGAGCCCGTAGCGGCAGTACCACCGGACCGCCCACAGGATGATTTCACGGGGGAAATGACGACCGGAGAAGATGCCCATGGCTGTGATTATTTCACGTCGCTCTTCCTACTGCCCCAACTTTGCAACAGCACCTTTCAGAGTAAACCCTGGTCACGGGGATTCGTTTGTGTCAGGGATTGTATGATCGAAACCTATGACTCAGGACACGACCTTGTTGACTCAGCGAGGGGGCCATCAACCTCTCTCTAACTTCACCAGCAACCTCGGCCTTCCCGAAGGGCTCCTTCCCCAGCAGCGATGGCCGATGAAGCCGACTGTTTCGCAATAGTCGGTTGGTCGTCGAAGGCGTCATCTACCGCTACCACGCCAGAATCTCGTGGCGGGATCTTCCCCACGCCTACAGGGGCCGCAATGTTGCCGGGCGGGCGTTTGTCCTGGCCAGGCAGTGGCACGGCCTGGCCAATCACTATGACAAGCTCGCCATTTTTTACCGTGGGAGCCGTCGTAGTGGGTGCTGCCAGCAAGGCCTATTCTGCAGAGTTCAGGCGCGACGCCGTCGCTCTCTACGAGAACTCTCCTGGCGTGTCGATTTGGACCGTCACCCCAGAACTCCGAGTCAACCGCAACTACTCTGCAGATCTGAATTAGGAAGTAGACCAGGACGAAAAGTTCCTAGAGGACCTCAAGGTGGAAGAACTTCACAGCCGTTCCGTAGGCTAATTCCAGATAAGCACCACAATCGAAAACCCTTGAGCTTCGACCTGAAAGGAGTTGCAGTGACTTCGTGGGGATATCGCGTTTACACATTTGAACTATTTGAATCCAGGAGCCAACGCAAAGACGCCTTGCATCAAGACATCGAAGAGCACCGTGCCCTTCTTCTCGAGGCTGTAAACCTTGTGTCCAGAGAAACTAGAGTAGCCAAGCCTCAGCGCTCTTCGAGTGTTTCGACCCAAACGGATGATCTCATCCTGGATGAGAGCGACGGGTACCAGAACACTAAAACAACACTCAGAGTCAGAGGGGTCACCTACTCCTCTGAACTCAGTGCGATTCACGCCAATATCGCGCTCGGAGATGTCGGACTTCACGACCTAGCGGTAGGAATATCCGACAACGAAGATGACTACTCCGTAAGGGAACATTCCACTGAAGCTCCTCGTCGGGTCGACATATTTTTCCCACGATCCGGAGCCAAGGGAATGATCGTGGCAGAGACGATCGGGCGACGCGACCCCATAAGCCTATTGATCTCTTGGATAAACCATTTATCGCAAAAGCAGCGCAATGAACGCTTGCAGGACATCGACGAAACAAAAACCATTAAGGATGAAGACGGCAAGGAGATTACAAAAACGGAGGCCAGAGGCAGGGTGCCTAGAGCTCTAAGAGTTGAAGCTAAACGTGTCGCCGATCCCGACCAGCTTCAAGAAATTATCGACAGCATTAGTTCGATGGACACTGTTTTCACCCAAACGGACAGCTCAAACAGAAAAATAGAGAAGGAACTAGTAATTAAGGTGAAAGAACAACGAACGATGCGAGAGATAATCGAAATGATTTCGGGAGATCAAGGTGAGGAAAAGATTATTGAGCAGTCTCTCGAGACACTTAATCTTGACCAAGGCCACTTAGAAAAAACAAATCTAGACTTCGACAGCATGAAAGCACAGGTTCGTAGCGATGAAGGGAACGTAACCCTAGTTCCCGGAAAATTCTCCGACCTTTTCAACTACAAGTTCGAGAACACGGGAAATCCAACCAACAACCCCTACTACGAGACCACGCTAGCAAAGGTAAAAAAACTTATAATTCCTGCGGGGATAGCCCTCGATGTTCCGGATGTGAACGAAATGGTTGACTGGGTCGATAGCGAGGAAAAATCATGGTCCGAAGCAAGCTTCCCGAAAAGCCAGTAGTTCCGCGTTCCGGGAAAACGCTTGCGGTAATCATCGCCGTTCTGAGCTTTTTGGTTCTAATGTTTCTCGGCGCCCGGGCTACTGATTTCGGAACAATCGCAAGCGCGCTCGGCCTATATTCGGCCGGATTGCTGGGAGTGTTTGGCGTCTTAACATCCTGGCGAAGCACTATCACTAGAAGAAAACATCGCTATTTACAAGTTGAAGATCCCTGGGTAGAGGTAATAAACCGAGCCGTAAATATTGCGCTTCGTGGATCTGTACTCGCTTTTTCGCTCATGCTCTTCGCTGTGGTCGCACCTGCAGTAAAAGAACAAATTTATTCATTGCTGATCGATCGCTCGATTTTCGATCGCTCGATTTATTCAATAATCGCAACCACTTCCAGCTCAATCGCGATAGCTGGAGTCATCACGCTGGGGTTGATGTCTTTACAGATGGTTCGTGACGTTAATGGTGTCTACGCGTGGAACAATTATATTGAAGCGAAAGAAGCACAAAGGGCCGAACAGAAGAAAAGAGCCAGCGGAAAACAACCTTACTGTCTGGAATCTTGCGATGATTAACCCGCATACAGCCATCGCCTCGGAGGAATCCCGCCCCTCACGTCTTCGCTCAAGTACAAATCTGTAAACCCAAAAACTGTCTGTTTGCGTACACCCTAAGTGAACGTTTTTGAATTACAACTTTTCCCTGTTCGGTAGGGTTAGATTATGTCTAACAGAACAGAACCGTCACTGCCTCTAGACATCAATGAACATCAAGACGTGGTTCTGGGGCAGAAAGTCGGTTACGCCCGGGTGAGCTCCTTGGAGCAGAATCTGGACCGCCAACTTGATCAGCTCCTTGCGGCCGGGGGCGTCCCAGATTTACAAGGAGAAGGTCAGCGGTTCGATCCGGCACCGCCCCCAGTTGGAGGAAGTGCTGCGGTATCTGCGAAAGGGCGACCAGCTCATTGTCAAGAGCATGGATCGTCTCGCCCGCTCACTGGTGGATCTGCACACGATTGTCGAGTCCCTCGACTCGAGCGAGGAGTTCCACGGAGCCGGCCACATCAAGAAGCTCGACGTCGGGGAAGAGGACAACGGAGATGCGGCGGAGGCTCATGGCCTTCACGCTACCCAGCGCAGCGGGGTGCGCCACGTACGATTGCCGGCATGCTGAAGAACTGGTGGCGCGCCTCGCTGCCCGGTGACCGCGTCCTCGCCGGCTTCGCTGCGATCCTGGCGGTGCTGTATTCCATGGGGCCGGGGGAGACGTCGACAAGCGTTGCGGTGCTGCAAGCGGTGGTGTCGTGGTGCTTTGTGCCGTTTTTCTGGGTGTGGCGCTCCCGCCCGGTGCTCAGCGCGGCGGGGTTCACCGCGTGCCTGGCCGCGTGGGCGGGGACGTGGTTTCTGGAGCTGCCGCTGAACTCGGGTATCTCGCCGTGGCTCGTGGCGGCCCCGATGGCGGTCTATGCCACGTCGCGCTACTGCGAGGACCGGCGGGTTCCGCGGTTCATCACGGCTGTCATGTTTGCGGGCACCTTCGCCTCGCCCGTGATGTGGCGGCTGCTGGACAACCTGGAGTTGCGCTACGTGGGCGCGGCCGATGCAACGTACCTGGCGGCGATCCACTGGCTGCTCCTCGCGCTGATGTACGTCGCGGGCGTGCGCGGGCACGGGGCGATGCTGCGGCGGCGCGCGGAGGAGGCGGAAAAGCTGGGTCGCCTGCACGCGGCGCAGGAGGAGGAGAAGCTGCTCATCGCGCGCGAGCTTCACGACGTCCTCGCGCACTCTCTCACCCTGATGAAAGTGCAGGCCAGCGCGGGCATTGTGGCGTCGAGAGGCGATGCCCGGGCTGCGGTGGAGGCGCTCGAGACCATCCGTTCGACATCTGACCGGGCTCTGGCCGAGGTCCGCGGTATCGTGCGCGCGCTGCGCGGGGCGGGGGACGCCGACCTGCAGCCTTCACGCACCCTCTGGGACATCCCAGGAATCCTGGAGGGTTTCCGGGCCGCCGGGTTGACTGTCGAGGAGAAGCTGCCGCGCGAGCTGCCCGAGGTGTCGTCGCTGGTGGGCCTGGCGGCGGCGCGGATCGTGACGGAGGCCCTGACGAACGTGCTGCGCCACCAGGGTTCGGGCAGTAGCGTCGTGGTGGAGCTCGAGCCCGGCGAGGCCCTGGTGCTGGACATCACGTCCCGGGGAACACCGCAGGCGACGCGGGGCGGGGGAGCCGGGCTGGTCGGCCTGGAGGAGCGGGCCCGCTCCCTCGGCGGCACGCTGAGCGCCGGGGGCACGCCCGAGTTATTCCGCGTTCACGCCGAACTACCCTTGAGGAGTGACAGATGAACACCCGCGTCCTGCTTGCCGACGACCAGGTCATGCTCGCCGAGGCCCTCTCCACCATCCTCAACGCGGCGCCCGGCATCAAGGTTGTCTCCCGGGCCGCCGACGGCGCCGAGGCGATCGCGGCAGCCGGGCGCCACATTGTCGACGTAGCCGTGCTGGACATCCGCATGCCCGTCATCGACGGGATCGCCGCGGCGAAGGCGATCATGGCGGCGCACCCCGATGTGCGGGTCATCATGCTGACCACCTTTGACGACCCCGAGCTCGTCGAGGCTGCGCTCGCGGCCGGGGTGCACGGGTTCCTGCTCAAGGACGCCGACCCTGAGGTGCTCGTCTCCGCCGTGCGCAGTGTCGCCAGGGGAGAGTCGGTGCTGGCCAGCCGGGTCACCGGGCACGTCCTCGCCGCCTACCGGGCGGCGCTGAGCTCGGGTGGGGAGCTGTCCCCGCAGCAACGCCAGGGGCTGAGCCTGGTCACCCCGCGCGAGATGGACGTGCTGCTGCTCGTTGCCGAAGGCGCCACGAACGCCGAGATCGCGCAGCAGCTGTGCGTCGCGGAGACGACGGTGAAGACGCACATCTCCTCGCTTTTGGCCAAGCTGCATGCCCGGGACCGGGTCGCGCTCGTGCTCATTGCGCAGCGAGCAGGCGCCTCCTCCTAGGGGAGGAGTCCGCGGCGTGGGATTTCGTCTCCGGGGCGGATCCGCCGGCGTCCGTCGCGTGGAAGACTCCCAGGTATGAACAGCATTTCCTTCCGCGGAGTATCCAAGAGCTTTGGCGCCCAGCGCGTTCTCGACTCGGTCAGCTTCGATGTGGCGCAGGGCCGCGTCCACGCCCTGCTCGGCCGCAACGGCGCGGGCAAATCCACCCTCATCTCGATCCTCCTCGGCCTCATCCCCGAGGACGCGGGCCAGGTGCTCGTCGGAGACAAACCCCGCACCCGGGCGTCGCTGCGCCACATCGGCGCCTCCGTCAACGGCCCGGCCTACTACGCCCACCTTTCGGCGCGTCGGAACCTGCTGGTGCACACGCGCCTGCTTGGACTGCCGGACGCCGAAGCGGACCGCGCACTCGCCGTGGTCGGGCTGACGGACGCCGGCACGAAGAAGACCCGCAGCTTCTCGACGGGAATGAAAGCGCGCCTGGCCCTCGCTCAAGCCATCCTGGGAGACCCGGAGATCCTGGTGCTGGACGAACCGCAGAACGGGCTCGACCCCCAGGGCATCACCGAGCTGCGCGGCCTGCTGCGGGACTGGGCACGCCGGGGAAGTACCGTGCTTGTCAGCTCGCACCAGCTCGGCGAGGTGGTGCACCTCGCCGACGACGCCACCATCCTGGCGGGAGGCGACGTGCGCTACTTCGGGCCGCTGGGTGAGCTGGCCCCTACCGGCGACCTGGAGACCGAGTTCTTCCGCCTCACTGCCGCGGGGGAGGAAGCATGAGCCGGTACCTTTCTGCGGAGCTGCTCCGGGCGCGCGGGTCGGCGTTGCAGTGGCTGCCGCTGCTGGCGGTGCCCCTCGTCCTGGTCACCTACGCCCTCGCCAGCGTGACCGACCCGCGCGAAGATGCCGTGGGCGTGCTGATGTGGCAGGCCATCTACCTCACAGGGATGGCTGCGCCGCTGGCCGCGCTTTTCGGAGCTGTGGCCGAGGCGCGGGAAAAGAAGGCCCGTTGCGGGGGGACGCAGTGGCAGCCGGTGAGTATGCGTCGCCAGCGTGCCGCGCGCCTGGCGGTCGTGCTGCTCAGCCTGGCCGTGTTCCATGTGCTCAACTTCGGCGGCACGTGGCTGCTTACCGTGTCCCGACCCGGGAGCGGGACAATCCTGCTGCTCGGGGCGCTGGCCTTCGCCGGGGCGATCGGCCTCGCCGGACTGGGGGCCGCGCTGGCGCGGGTGAGCAACCTCATCGTGGCCGTCGCGGTGTTCTTCGTGTGGCAGATCGTGGGGACGCTGAAGCCCTTCGCGGAGGGCGAGCACTGGTGGGTGTGGCCCATGTCCTGGCCCGTCCGGCTGGTGCTGCCGGTGCTGGGGGTGCACCAGAACGCGGTGCCCCTCGAGCCGGGGTCGCCTCTGGCCGCCGAAAAGCCCTGGCTGGCGCTCGGGCTATGTATTGCGCTGGCGGCGGTCGGTGCGGCGGCCGCGGTGTTCACCCCCGGATGGACGGGGCGGGGGCGGGGGCGTCGAGAAGCGAAAAGCGCCGTTTCCGCCGCTGTCCCCGCGCCCGCCGTCGCCCGCCGCGGGTCGGGGCGGCCGCGCCCGTTGCGGGCGATGACCAGCGCGGGGCTCACCCCGGCCCTGGCAGGATGCGTGGCATTGTCGGTGGTGGCGATGGGCCTGACCTGTCTGATCTACCCGGCCTCGTACGTGCACGGCTTGTTTTCCTTCGTGGTCCTGCCGCTTGGCGCGGGGCTGCTGCCGGTGCTGGTGTGGCCTCAGGTGGAGGGGGCGTGGGCCGTGATGCGCGTGGAGTATGCGCGCAGCGCGCGGGTCTTGCTGCTGTGGTGCTTGCTGTGCGCCCTCGCCGTGTGCTTCGCCGCCAGCTTGTTCGGACTCGCCGCGGGAGGCACGCTTGTCGACGAAGCGCGCCGGTTCCTCGTCGCCGCCCTCGTGGGCTACGTGGTCCTCCTCCTGTCGTTTCTGGTGCTGCTGCGCACCGGGGCCGCGGCCGCCGTCGCAACGGTGGTGGTCCTGGCAATCTTCTCCGTCACCCTCGGCGGGGATGTCCTGGCGCAGACTCCACTGTGGATCGTCGCGCTGCCCTCCTGGCCCGTGACGGCGGAGGGGGCGGGGCGCCTGGGCACGGCGCTGGCTCTTGGGGGAGTGCTGGCGGTTCTCCTGCACTGGCGGGCGGAGCGGGCGCTCGGCCGGCGCGTCGGGTGAGCTGGGCGAAGCCTTCGGCGCGATATAACAAATGCTCGTTAGTAAATGCTAGTCAGTCGATTAACTGCCGAGGAGTGGTGCGGCTCTTCTCGACTAACACGCATTCACTAACGAGCATGTGGATCCGATCCCGGGGGCGGCGCTCTAGGGTATGAACGGAAGGGCAAGAATTCACGATTTCGGTATTTGTCAACCTGTTGTGAGTCGTTGGTGGTGAAGATTGATGCCAACGATTGGGTTTGAAGCGTCCTGGGTTTAGTTCCTATCTATCGTGTGAGACACCACCTCTGTGTGCAACGCACGGGAGAACGATTTGTGGGGTGAGCAAAATTGGCGCCTTTCTTGTGCAGAGCGAAGGCCTTATCCGGACAGAGGTCGACGAATGTAGGCGAGATTTTCAACATCAGTTGGGATCGTTAATTGTTGCAGATCGATTTTCGATGTCTGGCTCGTAGCTGTATTTACTAGTCATTGAAGCTGCTGTTTCAAGAATTTTGGTGCATATTGCACCGCAAATCTGCGGATTTATTATTGCACTATCTGGGAAAACACTTCATTGTGATTTTTTCCTGATTTTTTATGCGAGCGCCGGTTCCATCCGGTAGTATGCATAGTGACTTTCAAGGTTTAGTCAGCTTGGAGTCCTTGTACTTACTGGCTTTTACGTGAAGCGACCCTGGGACTAACCACCCCGTAACGGGATCAACCATCGTGAACGTGTGCGGCAAGCGATTGCCGTTGCCGGGAAACCGGAAAATGATCGGCAGATCGTTATTCAGATGGTGTAGAAGGAGTTCGTTTCATGGAAATCCCGCCTCCTCATTTTGGCCGGAGGAAAACACGCGTAGTCTCCGCGAACGAATGCGTTCGTGTTGAGCTGATGCTCCCTGCACCAATTGTCCAACGACTGGCTTCTGAGTCGGCAGAGATCGGCTGTTCAATGTCGCGAATTATGACGCGTTGGCTGCGAGAGCTTGATGTGCTCGACCGTGAAACGGAAGTTCCGCATGGGGCCAAAGGGGGATGACGACCTAATAGCAATTATCGGACAAATCCGAAACACAATCAGGGCCCGATCCTGCAAGATCGCGCCCTGTGGTCGCCGACGTTCTGCAAAACGTTGGGCGAAAGAATCCAATCAATTCACTGCAAGTTACATGAATGGAGATGCGTCTATCTTGTCATGCCTGGGGTTGCCCGCAAATCGTGGACACGTAGTGG
>NZ_KQ959766.1:0-75638 GCF_001552965.1 Corynebacterium sp. DNF00584
CTCGAGGCGTTGAAGAAGACCGGCGATACGAAGTCCATCGACAAAGAAGCCCGCGAGCTGGTGAAGAAGGTGGTTAAGCCGCGCACGCCTAAGGCCGGCGTGCGCTTTGCTCAGCATTCGGATGGCAACGCGTCGCTGACTATCTGCGGGCCGTCGGCGGCCCTGGCTGATATCCGGGATTCCATTGATAAAGACCAGCCCATCGAGTCCGTGCTCAAGCATTGGTTCGGCGAAGAAAAAGCCGCGCAGCCGACGATCACGCTCATGCTCGTGACCACGATGGACAATTACGCCAAGGCCTGTGAGGGTCACGAGGTGTGGTTCCAGTTGTCCAACGGCGCGGTGATTTCCTCGACGGAGCTGGCGACGCGGACCATCAACGACTATGGCTTCCACGTGCTGTTGCACCCGGTGTACGGGCCGGTGAATCTGCATCGGATTTCGCGGTTTGCGTCGACAAAGCAGCGATTGATGGCCATGGGTGAGAATCCCGTCTGCCCGTGGCCAGGCTGTTCGAAGGGCGCGCACGATTGCCAGGTGCACCACCTTGAGGCTTGGCGCAACGGAGGGGAGACGAGCCCGGAGAATCTCACGATTGCGTGCCAATATCACAACGCCGTCAACGAGGTGGATGGTCGCGGGTTCTTAAGAAGGCGCGGAACGATTTACTGGGTGCCACCCAAGGGCTGGTACCACCCGCCGGGAACGCCGGTCGCGCCGGAGCTAGAAGGACCATTGCCGGCGTGGGTGGAAGAAGAAAAGCAACTGCTCGAGGAGGAATTCCGCAACGCCTAAACTCCCCGCACACATCCTGTCTTTGGGCTGTTCACGCCAGGCATATAGCCGGCGGTGCGGCGCTTTCGGCTGCCCTTTGAGCGACCGCCCAACTCATGGCGGGTTCACGCGGCCCCCAACGATAACGCCACTGAACACGCCACCGTCGGCGAGCCCGGCGCCCACGGGCAGACAGTGGTGACCTTTGATGCGACATCGGGGGCGAAGGGGGCATCGGCAAGCAGTGCGACGGACATGCTGTGGCGGCTGGTGCCGGTGCTGCTCGCGCTGGGGGCGTGGGCTAGAACATCGTGATGGGCCGGACCTGGTTGGCGAGGTCCACGAGCGCGTAGCGGTGCCGGCTGAACGGCGCCTGGCGCGCGAGGGTGCGCAGCGTATCGGCGAGACCGTACTGGAGGCCGCGCTGCGTAAACGCGTACTCGAAGAGGTCGTTGGGGGAGGCGGCGCGCTCGAGGTGCTTCTCGCGCAGGAAGTTGAGCCCGGCGGAGATGACGGCGACCTTGATTTGCAGGAAGCGCGGCTCGTTGGTGGGGATTTCCTCGAGGCGGCGGGCGGCGCGGCGCACGCGGGACTCGGTAAGCCCCTGCATGATGAGCTGCAGGATCGTGGTGAGGCGCGCCATGCGGTGGTGGCGCGAGGCGTTCGGCACGGCGTCGAGGGTGGCGACGGCGAGCTCGACTTGGTGCTCCGTGCGCAGTTGGCGCGCGAGGCCGAAGGCGGAGGAGACGGTGGTGGGGTTCGTCGCCCAGACCACGGCGTAGAGACGCAAGGAGTTGAAGCGGAGCATCGTGGGATCTTCGGTGATGTGTTCCCAGATACCGGGATGCTCCTCGAATGTTTCGTTGGGCAGCGCCGCGAGCGAGGTATGGAGGCCGGAGACGGCGCGGGCGATCTCGGCGGGGAGCAGGGCGGTCTCGTGGTAGCCGAGCTGTTGGAGGATGAGCTCGTTGACGGCGGCGATGGCGAGCTTCGGCGCGGGTTCGCCAGGCAGGATGGTGAGCACGTGCGAGAAGTGCTTCTGCGCCTGGACATAGCGGTCGAGGAGGAGCTCGGTGACGCCGGAGAACCAGTGGAAACGCCAGTTGTCGCCGTGGGTGGCGTGGATGGAGTCGAGCCACGCGCGGGCCTGGCCGATGAAGCCGAGGTCGATCATCGAGCGCACGACGCCGAAGGGGATTTCCACGGAGGTCTTATACTCGGGTGTTTGCATGGCCTGGCGCAGGGTTTCGAGGGCTTCCTGCGGCTCGGTGTAGGAATAGCCTTGGAGGAGCGGGGCACCGATATCGGAGCGGTCGAGCAGCGGGGTGGGCAGCGCGGAGGCGACCTCGGGGGAGGTAATACGCACGGTGCGGTCGATGCCGTCGATGAGCTGGTCCGTGCGGAAGACGAGGTGTTTTGTGCCGAAGGTTGTACGCTGCGGCGAGAAGAGCGAGTGCTGCGCCGGGTGCTGGATGCCGTCGCGGACGGCGATGACTTCGCGCAGCACGCCGTAGAGCTGAGTGCGCAGCTCCGTGATGTCGGTAAAACGCTGCGCGGGATCCGGGTGCGTCGCGCGGAGGAGCAGGCGGTAATAGGACAGGTAGTGGCGCAGGACCGGCTCGTCGGTGGGGCTGGGAACGCCGGGTAAGTAGATGTTGTTCTCGTCGCGCGGCAGGCGCAGCGTGAGTGCGGCGAGCGTGCGGCCGACCGTGTAGATATCGCTGGCGACGGAGGGGCCGGCGGTGGCGACCTCGGGGGCTTGGAAGCCCTTCGTGCCGTAGATAAAACCGTAGGAGCCGATGCCGGAGACCGCGCCCAGGTCGATGAGCTTGACCTGGTCCTCGGTCACAATGATGTTGTCGGGTTTGAGGTCGTTGTAGACCACGCCGCGCGCGTGGAGGTAGTCGAGCGCGGGGAGGACCTCGAGGATGTACGCGATCGCGATATCGATGGGCAGCAGGCCGCCGTCCTGGAGGTTGCGGCGAGCACGCAGGGAGGGGCCGCCCACGTATTCCATGACGATGAATCCGCCGGGCACGCGTGCGTCGTCGACGAAGTTAAAAATCTTCACGATTCCCGGGTGCGTGATGTCCGCGAGGAATTCGCGCTCGGCGCGGGCGGCGTCCGTCTCGTCCGCGTTCTTATGGGATTGCATGCCCTTCAACACGACGATGCGTTCCGAGACGACGTGGTCTTTCGCCAGGTAAATCCAGCCCATGCCGCCGTGCGCGATGACGCCCAGGATTTCGTATTGGCCCGCAATCATGTCGCCGGGGCCGAGCTGCGGCGGCGGGGTCTTCCCGTTGTCCTCGGGCTCGCGCAGCGCGTCGTGCGGGTCCGTGGGCACGACGAAGGGCAGGCGCACCATGCCGTCCGCGACCTCGCGCTCGGTGCGCGCCGCGGCGCGCCGCTCGCGGAAGGTCATGAGTGCCTTGTCGCGTTCGCTCGGGGTGAGTGAGCTTGCCGATGCCCCCTTCGCCGCCGCCCCGCCCGGGCGCAGGTTGGTCATCGACTCGATGAGCGCAGCAATCGCCGCGTCCTCTTCGGTGGATCCGGCGTCGTCTTCGTCGTCGGCGAACGGGTCGAAGGCGACGGCGGTCGTGCCGGTGTCCTCGTCGTCCGCGAAGGGGTCGTAGGCGACGGCCTGCGTCGCGGGGCCAGTCGCGGCGGTGTCGTCGGCGAAGGGATCGTAGGGAACGGCCTCGGTGGGTTGGGGCTCGTCGTGGGATGGGTGGTCGCGGTCGGTCATTGGGCACGATCCTCCTGCGCGGGTTCGGGACGGTAGACGGGCGCGGGCAGCGACTGCGCGGGCAGGTAGTCGCCGAACCACTCCTGGTAGAGGCTCGACCACGTGCCGTTGGAACGGAGGCGCTCGAGCGTGGAATTGACCTGGCGCACAAGCCCCGCAGTCTTCGCGGCGTCGCGGGCGACGGCGACGCCGTAGGCCTCCTGGGAGAGCGCCTCGCCCACGATGATGGTCGAGGAATCCTGCGCCGCCATGCCGGAGAGCAGGGCGTCGTCGGTGATGATGGCGTCAGCTTGGCCGAGCTGGAGCGCCATGAGGCAGTCACCCCACGAACGGGTGGCCAGGATGTCCGCCTCCGGCGCCTGCGCCCGGATGATGTCGATGGAGGTGGAGCCGGCGGCGGCGCAGACGGTGTGGCCGGCGACATCGGAAAGCTCGCGGATGGCGCTTGAGGCCGGCACGAGCAGGCGCGTGCGGGTCGTGAGGTAGGGCGTGGAGAACTCGACCTGCTGCTGGCGCTGCGCCGAAATCGTCATGGAACGGATGACGACGTCTACGGTGCCGTCCTCGAGGGCCGCGGCGCGCTCGGCGGAGGTGACGTAGCGGAACTCCACGCGGTTCGGGTCTTCGAAGATATCGCGCGCGAGCTCGTGCGCAAGCGAGACCTCGAAGCCGCGCAGCTCGCCCGACTGCGCGTCGCGGTAGCTGAGCAGGTTATTCGACTGGTCCACGCCCACGATGAGTCGGCCGCGCTCCACGATGGACGGGACGCGCTCCTTCGGCTTCTTATCATCCGGGCGCAGGCTGCCTTCCGCGCCGCGCAGCAGATCTGTGCTCGCGTCCGCGTCCGTGCGAGCGGGCTGTGAGCCCGCGGGCTCGAGCGAGGCGCCGGCCGGCAGCGGCTGGCCGATGCGGGAGGGAGCGGATGGCGCGGGGGAGGGGGCATCGGAAGGCGGGGGCGCACAGGCGGCCAACGGGACGGCGAGGAGGACGGCGGCGAGGCGGCGCATTAGAGGTACTCCTGGAGTCGGGGGCGGATGCCGAGCCAGACGCAGATGATGCCGAGCAGCGTGAGGAAGCCCACCGAGCCGCCGAGCGCCGTCGTGGCCTGGTGGCCGGATTCGATGTAGGAGCGCAGGACGCCGCGCGTGTCCGCGATAAGGCGGGTGAGTGCGTCATTGAGGTCGTTGAAGCTGCCGGCGCCGTCCTCGGTGGACAGCGTGATGGCGGAGTCGTAACGGCCCGCGTTGAGATCGGCCACGAGGTCCTTGTGCGCGCTGGCCCATTGGTTGAGGGCGCCGCGGGCATCGGCGACGGATTGGGCGTCGCCGGCGCCGAGGTCTTCGGCCGCGCCGTAGGAGTCCAGCGCCTGGTGGACGTCGAGGACCGTGGCGTCGAAGTCGACGGTCGCGTCCACGGAGGCCTGGCGGGAGACGAGCATGAGCGTTTCCGTTGTGCGCGCCTGCTGGGCCTCAATCTGGGAGGCGGTGAGCTGCTCCCACGGCGCGGCGACGGCCTCGAAGCGCTGCGAGCCTGCGGCCCAGATCATGATGGTGGCGATACTCACCCAGGCCAGCGCGACGGAGAGCAGCACCGTCGCCGCGAGGAAGCCGCGGTTGAAGCGGCGGCGTGTGAGCCGCCACAGCCACCACTGCGCGGCGAGGAGGAAGAATACGGCGGCGACGAAGCCGGAGAGCGGCACCCATTGCGGGCGGGTGAGCGCCTTTTGTTCCTGCGTCACCTTGGCGCTGGTGAGGCGAAAGAGCTCGCGGGCGTCCGGCAGGATGTCCTCGCGCATGAGCGTCGAGGCGTTGGACATGTAGTTGACGGCGACGGCGTTGCCATCGCGGTGGTTGGCGCGCGCGGTTTCCACCATGCCCGTGTACACCGGCAGCTGGCGCTGGATGTTGAGGATGAGTTCGCGAATGCGCGTGTCATCCGTTGCGGAGCCGAGCGCGGATTCTGTCGCGGCGACCGTCGCGGTGTCGATGGCCGCGCTATACGCCTCGCGGTCGTCGGTGGAGCCCTCGCCCAGCTGGACGAAGCCGGTGGTCGCAATCGTGTCCGCGAGCGAGAGCGAGGTATAGAGGTTGTGCGCCGAGTTATTCATGGGCTCAGTGGAGCTGAGCAGCGTATTGAGGTTCGCGTGCCGGTCCGTGGAGCTGGCCGCGAGCGACATGCCCGCCGCGGCGATGGCGATGGTGAGCGCTAGCGTGACCGCCACGAGCTTGCCGGGCGTGGTGCCGAGGAAGCTGAGGAGGCGCCGAGCCAGGCGCGCCGGGCCGATAAACCACGCGTAGAGCCGGTGGGTGGGACGGTCGAAGACCGGCTGGGAGGGCTCGGTGACGTCATCCAACCACTGATCGGCGAGCTCGGCGTTGGGCGTGGTCATTCCTTAAGGATAACGGGCCGCGGTGGGGTGGCGCGGTTAGTATGGCGGACATGAGCGGAAAATTTTCAGGTGACGGCTGGGCTGCGGGACCCGATGGCATGAAGCTGTGGGGCCTCTATGGTGCGGCGGGGCTCTTCCTCGTCGCCGAGGGCCACGTCCTGCTCCAGCATCGCGCGGCGTGGACCAACCAGGGCGACACGTGGGGCGTGCCCGGCGGCGCGCGCGAGCGGGGCGAATCTGCTGCCGATGCCGCCCTCCGCGAGACCTTCGAAGAGTGTGGCGTCCCCGCCGCGTCCGTCACGGTGCGCCGCTCGCTCGTGACGGCTGGGCCGTTTGAGGGCGACGGGTGGACGTATACGACGGTGCTCGCGGGGGCTTCGCGTCGACTGCCGGTGGTGGCGAATGAGGAATCCCAGGAGCTGCGCTGGGTGCCGTTGGCGGGGGACGCGGTGGAGCAGTTGGATTTGTTGCCGGCGTTCCGGGCGGCGTTGCCGGGCCTGCGGGACGCGGTGGCGGAGTTGGGGCTGTAGTGTTGTCCGCATGATTGAAATTCAAGGGCTGACCAAGCAATATGGTTCGGTCCGCGCGGTCGATGACGTGACGTTCGAAGTCAAACCGGGCGTCGTCACGGGCTTTTTGGGCCCGAACGGCGCGGGCAAGTCGACGACCATGCGGATGATTCTGGGGCTCGACCGGCCGACGGCCGGGCGTGCGCTCATCGATGGCGTGCCGTACGGCGAGCTGCGCAACCCGCTCACGAAGGTGGGCGCGCTGCTCGACGCGAAGGCCGTGCACCCCAACCGCAGCGCGCGCAACCACTTGAAGTGGATGGCGCAGTCGAATGGGCTGCCGCTGTCGCGCGTGGACGAGGTGCTGGGAATCGTGGGCCTCGACGGCGTGGCGGGTAAGAAGGCCGGCGGCTTCTCGCTGGGCATGGGCCAGCGCCTGGGCCTGGCGGCGGCGCTGCTCGGCGACCCGGAGGTGCTGCTCCTCGACGAGCCCGTCAACGGTCTCGATCCGGAGGGCATCCGCTGGGTGCGCTCGCTCGTCAAGGCGCTCGCGGCGGAGGGCCGCTCGGTGCTCATTTCCTCGCACCTGCTCTCGGAGATGGCGCTCACGGCGGACCAGCTCGTGGTCATCGGCCGCGGCCGGCTCATCGCGGACATGCCCACGTACGACTTCGTCAAGCAGTACTCGGGCTCGTCCGTCATCGTGCGCGCCGAGCACCTCGACGCGTTCGCGGGCACGCTGAGCGCGGAAGGCATCGGCTACGAGCGCGGCGCGGACGAAGAAGGCCGCCCGACGCTTATCGTGCCGGACCAGACGACGGAGAGCATCGGTCGCCTCGCGTTTAGCGTGGGCGTGGCGCTCGACGAGCTTTCGCTGCGACGCGCCTCGCTCGAGGACGCGTTTATGGAGCTCACGCGCGACGACGTGCAATATCAGTCCCGCCCGGCGGGCAACCAAGGAGGCCACCATGCTCGTTAATACGATTCGTGCGGAGTTCACGAAGCTCACCACGACGGCGTCGTTCCGATGGACGACCGGCCTGTTCTTCGTCTTCTCATTGCTGTGGGCGTTCTTCACTACGCGGCTGACCTCGCTTTTCGACGGAGCGCCCGCGGTGGCGAGCGCGTCCATCGTGGTCTCGGGCCTGTTGTGGCTCAACCTGTCCGTGCTCATGATTCAGGCGATCATGGTCATCACGACGGAGTACCGCTACAACCTTCCCACGCCGCTGTACCTGGCGAACTCGCACCGCGCGCAGGTCGCCGTGGCGAAGCTTGTGCTCTACGCCGTCATCGCTGCGGTGCTCATGTTCATCGGCATCGTCGCGTGCCTGGGGCTCGCGCAGCTCATGGCGGACGAGGTCGTCGGCTTCGACAACATTTTTGCAGACCCGGTCGCGCAGCGCGCGCTGTGGTCGTACCCGGTGGGCACGGCGCTCATGGTCGTCTTCGCCCAGGGCCTGGCGCTGCTGCTGCGCCAGTCCGCGGGCACGATTGCCGTGGGACTCATCCTGTTCTGGGGAGTGGACAACCTCATTCAGTTCGTGCCGAAAGTGGGCGAGAAGCTCATGCACTTCTCGCCGTTTAACGCGCTGCGCTCGTGGCTCACGGACGCGGCGGGCTCGTGGTCCGTCTTCGCGGATAACTCGCACTGGTACCTCGTCGTCTTCGTGCTCTGGGCCGCCATCCTGTGGCTGGGCGGCGTGGCCGCCTTGGTAAAACGAGACGTATGATTCCCGTCCCCCTCATGCTCACCTTGGCGCTGTTGTCCGCAACAGCGCCTTTTGCGACTGACATGTACCTGCCCGTCCTGCCGCACATCGCTGGCGAGTTCGGCGTCGAGCAGGCCGTCGCGCAGTTCACGCTCACCGGCTTCTTCGTGGGCATGGCCTTCGGCCAGCTGCTTATCGGTCCGGTCTCGGACGTCGTGGGCCGCCGCCGGCTGTTGCTGTGGTCCGCAGGCCTGGCGCTCGTGGCGTCCGTGCTTGCGGCCCTCGCGCCGGGCATCGGCGTGCTCATCCTCGCCCGCATCCTCCAAGGCCTGGGCGGCGGCGCGTGCAACGTGCTCGCGCGCTCCGTCGTGCCAGACCTGCTCAGCGGCTCCGCGGCGGCGAAGACGTTCTCGGTGCTCATGGCCATCGGCGGCATCGCGCCGGCCATCGCACCGGTCATCGGCGGCCTGCTCGCCGAGCCCGTGGGCTGGCGCGGCATCTTCTGGACGCTTACCGGTCTCCACGCCGTCCAGCTCCTCCTCGCGTTCCTCCTCGTCCCGGAGACCGGCGGCAAGGCCGAGCGCACCGGCGGCCTCGTGCGCACGGTCGCGGGCAATTACCTCACCGTCGTGCGCATGCCGCTCGTGTGGGGCTTCCTCCTCGCTATGGCCTTCGGCTTCGGCGCGCTGTTTAGCTATATCTCGGCGTCCTCCTTCGTCCTCCAGACGGTCTACGGCTTCAGCCCCGCCCACTACTCGCTGCTCTTCGCCATCAACGCGTTGGGCATGCTCGTCGCGACCACCATCAACTCGCGCCTCGTCACACGCTTCGGCGCCGTGACCATGCTCCGCGCTGGCCTGCTGCTGTGCGTTGGCGGAGGCCTCATCCTCACCGTCGCCGCGCTTGCCGATGCCCCCTGGTACCTCATCGTTGCCTGCATCCTGCTCGCCACGTCCCCGGTGGGGTTTATCATGGGCAACGCGACGGCGCTGGCCACGGGCATTCGCCGCGAGCTTGCTGGCTCCATCTCCGCGGTCATGGGCTTTGTCCAGTCGCTGTTGGGCGGCATCGTCTCGCCGCTTATGGGCTTAGGATCCCAGCCTACGCATACGATGGCTTTCGGTATCCTGACCTGCGGGATTATTGCGGCGGCTGCGGGTTTTTGGGCTACGTCTCGCCTAGCACGCGAAGCGGGCTAGGGGGCATCGGAAAGCTATTGCAGCGCTGAGGTAAGCCGCATGACGTTGTCGACGTAGCGGCGGCCGAAGCCGCGCTTGTTCCACTCGTCGAGGGTGAGCTCGTGGCAGACGGCCCGGTAGTTGGCACTGAGCTGGGCGAACTGGTCGATGAGATTGCCCTGCGCTACGAGCAACGTGGTCTCATAATTGAGGCCGAAGGAACGCATGTCCATGTTGGAGCTGCCAAACATGCACAGCGGGTTGGGGTGGCCTGGGTCCGCGACGAGGAACTTGGAGTGCAGGACGAAGGGGTAGGGGAACTGGAAAATGCGCACGCCGGCCTCGAGAAGCGCCTGGTAGTACGAGGATTGGGCGTGGTTGACCATGAACTGGTCCGCGGCGGCGGAGACGTAGAGCTCGACGTCGACGTCGCGGTAACAGGCGGTGGTGATGGCGTCCATCATGGACTCGTCCGGCACAAAGTAGGGGCTCACCATGACCAGGCGGTGCTTGGCGTGGTGAATGACGGAGTTGAACATGCGCAGGTTCGGCTCCGTGGTGTAGCCGGGCCCAGAGGGGATGAGCTGCAGGTAGTTCGTGTCCTCGGCCGAGGTGTCGCGGTGGGGCGGGAGCTGAGGCTCGATGATTTCGTCTGATTCGAGGTACCAATCCACGGCGAAGATGGCGCTCAGCGAGGCGACGATGGGCCCGGTGAGCTCCGTCATGTAGTCGACCCACGCGCGGTCCTTCGTGCGATACTGGCGCTGGATCATATTGAGCGATCCGAGGAAGCCCACCTCGCCGTCGACGACCATGAATTTGCGGTGATTGCGCAGGTCGGGGCGGCGGAAGCGGCCGCGGATGAGCGAGATGGGTAGCGTGAGATGCCAGTCGATGCCCGCGTTCGTGAGCTTCTTTCCGAGCTTCCGGTAGCCCTTGTACTTGTAGGAACCAATCTGGTCGAGGAGTAACTTGACCTCGACGCCCCGTGTTGCGGCGCGCTCCAGTGCCTCGTAGAAGGGCGCGGTGACGGTGTCCCAGGATTGGATGTAAATCTCGACGTAGACGTACTTTTCGGCGCGGTCGACAGCGCGGGCCATCGCGGCGATGGCTTCCTCGTAGTCCGCGTGGATGCCCGCGTTGTGGCCGTGCACGGCGGGGAACCCGGTGAGCCGGCGGTTGAGCCTGAGCAGCGACTCGATTTCCGTAGGCAGTTCATCGTGCGGGTGGTCCGGCATGCCCGCGTGGACGTCCTCGATCATCTCATTGGCTTCTTTTTGGATGCGGTGCCGGCGCCGGTTGATATATGGCGAGCCCATGAGCAGGAACAGCGGCAGCCCGATGTAGGGCAGCAGCAAAATGGCGAGCAGCCACGCCGTCGAGCTCGACGGGCGCCGCCCCTCCGGCACGAAGCCGACGGCCAGAATCTTGATGGTGTAATCGACGATGAGCAGAACAAACTGCCACATCGAAAGATCGATATTGAGGCTCATCAGCGCACCGCGTTGAAGTCCGGCAGGTCCAGCTCCGTGATGAGCGGGCAGTGGTCCGAGGTCTTCTCGCCGGCGCGTTCCTCAAGATCCACCCACGTGCGCTTGTCGTGCAGCGCCTCCGTTGCCAGCAAGAAATCGATCTTCATGCCCTGGTTGCGCTCAAAGCGCGCGGACTTGTAGTCGAAGTAGGTGTAGCGTTCTTTCGGCTTGAGCTCTCGCACTCCGGCCTCGAGGATCATCTCGAACGCCGCCCGCTCCGGCTCGGATACGTGGGTCTTTCCCTTGAAGAAGTCGATATCCCACACGTCCTCGTCGCGGGGCGCGACGTTGAAGTCGCCAGTGAGCAGCAGCTTGCCCTTCGCTTTGTCCTCCGCATAGCGCGCCAGGGCGTAGTAGAACGCCAGCTTGTAGCCGTAGTGCGGGTCCGTGAGCTCGCGGCCGTTGGGCACGTAGAGGCTCCAGATTTCCACGCCCCTGATCGTCGCCCCTATCGCGCGCGCCTCGAGGTTCTGCGGCTTGGTCTGGTCCTTTGCGAACCCGGGCTGGTGCGGGAAGCTTGTGTGTACGTCCTCCGGCGCGTCCTTGGACACGATGGCCACGCCGTTCCACTGGTTCAGCCCATGGGCGCTCACGTGGTACCCGGCCTCCTCGAAGGGGGCGCGCGGGAATTTGTCGTCCGCCACCTTGGTCTCTTGCAGGCAGAGCACGTCGAGGTCGTGCTTGCGAAGGAGGTCGACGGCGCGTTCGGTCCGGGCTCGAACCGAGTTGATATTCCACGTGGCGATGCGCATGGCCTAAAGATTACCTTGCTTCTCCCAGGTCGCTATCGAATATGTCTCACTGTCGGCTTTAAGGTTAGAAAAGTTGTTCTAAAAAAGGCTTGACTTTGCTTGGTGGGTGAATATTATCGAATGTGTAAGCGGGAGGAGGTAGAGATGGATAATCCGCAGGAACTGGTCAATCAGATCGACGCGTTGCTGGAGCGGCTGCAGGCAGTCGTTGAGGTTTCGGCATTTGCCGAGCTCTCCCAGCCCATGGAAGAACTTGAGCGCGCCATGGCCAAGAAGGCCTTCGCCGACGCACGCTTTGCCTGGCTCGCACATCTCGCGGACGCTGGCCGCCTGGTCGGTTCCACCCGCACCGTCGACTACCTCACCCACGCCCTCGATATCGATCACGCCACCGCCACGGCCCGCCTCAATGCGGGTCGTTTGCTTTTCGATGCTCCCTCTCCTGACCCCGGGCCCGAACCTGCGGAACCCTCGCCGGATCCCGCAGAGGCGGCGCGCCGCGAAGAAGAGGAGCGCAAGCGCCGCGAGCAGGCGGAGCGTGACGCCGCCGCCCGCGCCGAGGCTCGTGGGCGTGCCCGCCGTGTGCGCGAGTCCAAGCAGCGCGTCATCGACCAGGAGCTCGAGCGTCTTTCGGATACGTGCGATCCGTCCAAGGCCGAACTCCACGCGCTCGCGCTTAAGGAGGCAGGAAAGCGCTCTGAGAAAGATCTGCGCCAGTGGCTGCGCGCTAAGGTCCAGGACGCCAACCGTCGCGGCCGTACCCCGGAGGATCGTCGCGACCGCCTCACGGCGCGGAAGAACCGCACGATCTGGTTGGGCCAGCAGGACGCGGACGGCGGCGTGCCCTTCGGCGGCTACCTCACCGCGGAGATGGCGGCCGCCCTGCGCGCAGCGCTCGCGCCGGGCCGTGTCGGCGGCTCTAACACCGTCGTCGCCCCGGAAGAAGATAAGCGCACCATGCGCCAGCGGATGGCGGACCAGTTCTTTGCCATTATCCGCGGGCATCTTTCGGCACCCGAGCGCCAGGCTCGTGGCATTGGCTCGCTCGTCATCGCGACGACGCTCGAGGATCTGCGCCACGTTGACGCGGACACCCGCTTCGAGACGAACACGGGCTACACGCTCAACGCGCTCGAGGTCCTCCTCGCCGGCGGCGCCGGTTCCGACTTCGCGGTCCTCATGGACGGGCTCACGCCGGTGCCGCTCACTATGGGTCGCTCGACCCGCACGGCGACGCTCGAGCAGCGTCTCGCGCTAGCGGCCTCGGAGCTCGTGTGCTCCGGCCGTGGTTGCGATACCCCGCTGGTCATGAGCGATATCCACCACATCGTGGCCTTCGCCAATGGCGGTCGCACCGATATCGAGAACCTTACTATCGCGTGCCGCCCCTGCCACGTGACGAACAACGACAAGTGGGACGGCTCGGGCGGACTCGGTCACTTCGAGCGCGACCTGCGCACCGGAACCGTGGGCTGGCGCCCGCCGGACGGCGGTGACCTGCAGTTTAATGAGACTCACAAGCGCAGTCGTGCGCCGGGCGAACGTCTCCGGGCCCGCCCCGAGGCCTCGCCGGAACAGACTTCTCCGCCTGGATCTCCGGACGTGCCGGACCAACCGCCGGAAGATGGTGGGCTGTTCGACCTGGGAATTGCTTAGTCGATGGCCCCGCGCCCTGCCCTGTCCAATCCTGCCCACCCCGCTCCGTGCGGCGCCTTTCGCGTGTGCCCGGGGCGGGGTGGTGGCGCTTCGTGCGCCTCTCCGCACATGGTTGGCGAGGGACGGCAGGGGCTAGCGGGCGTCGGTGCCGGGCTCGCCCGTGAAGTGAGCGTAGCGGTGGCGGTGCTGCTCGATGAAGCCGAGCTTGGTGTAGAGGCCCACGCCGGCCTCGTTGGTCCCGAGGACTTGGAGGTAGGCGCGCTCGGCGCCATGCTCACGGCCCCAGCGGAGCATGTCCATGCCCAGCTGTGTCGCGAGGCCGCGGCGGCGCCAGGCTGGGGCGACCTCGACGGCGGAGTAGCCGAGCCAATGTGTGCCGTTGCCGGAATCGGTGAGCGTACCGCGCGTGATGGCGACGGTCTCGCCCTCGCGGGTAACGAGGCGGCCGAAGCCCATGTGGCCCTCGATGCGTGTGCGTAGGTATTCGAGCGCTTCCGGCGGCAGGGCTTGGCCGCGGAAGTGATAGAGAGCCAGCCAGTCGTCGTCGGGTTGGTCGTCGATGTGGAACTCCCACTCGTCGGGACGGTCGGGCAGGTCGCTGAGGTCCGCGAGCGAGCGGACCATGACGGAGATTTCGGGACCGAGCGTCCATGCGGGGTTGCCTGCAACGAGCTTCTCGGCGGGTTTGCCGATGCGTTCGGGCAGCTCGAGGATGAGCGGCAAATCGTGGCGGGTGTAGAAGGCCTCGATTTCGGCGAGTGGCACCTGGGTGAAGCCAGCGGAGGGGCCGAGCGGGGTCGCGGAGTTGGAGCGTTCCGTCACGCCATCGCCGGCGCGCATGAGCCATTGGCCGTCCGCGGTCCACGTGTGTTCCTTGCCAGGGAAGGCCGCGGCGGTGGCGACTTCGACCGCACGGATGTCGGAGTTGCGGACCATGCGCGGGGAGAGCTTCTTCACGATCTGAATCTGCTCATCCGGAATGGTGATGGCTTCGAGCGCGGACGGGTAGCCGCCCACCGCCTGCGGCCGGACGACGAGGGGGTCGAGGGAGACGACGTGTCCGATGACATCGGAATGCATGCCGCCGCCCATGTCGCGGCGCACGACCACGCGCTCGCCCACGCGCGGGGCATCGGAGCGGAAAATGTAGCTCATGGGAAGGCGAGCTTAGTCGTCGTGGCCGAAGGGATCCGGGCCTTCGCCGGGCAGCCAGGTAAGTCCCGGTTCGGTCCAGCCGTTGGACTTAATGATCTTCTTCGCCTGGCGCTTGTAACGGCCGGTAAGCACGTCGGTGTAGACGAAGCCGTCGAGGTGGCCGGTCTCGTGCTGGAGCATTCGGGCGAAGAAGCCGTAGCCCTCAATCGAGATGTCGTTGCCGTGCTCGTCCTTGCCGGTGACGCGGGCCCAGTCGGCGCGGCCGGTGGGGAAGCCTTCGCCGGGCACGGAGAGGCAGCCTTCGTCCTCGGAGCCGTCGTCGGCGGGCATGGTCTTGGGGATCTCGGAGGTCTCGAGCACCGGGTTGATGACACAACCCTTGCGCATGCCGCCGTCCTCGAGCTCGGTGCCGTTCGGGCCATCCGTGTCCGGGCAGTGGTAGACAAACAGACGCTTGTTGACGCCCACCTGGTTGGCGGCGAGACCCACGCCGTGGGCGACCTCCATGGTCTCGTACATGTCGGCAATGAGTTCTTGGAGCTCGGGCGAGGAGATGGGCTCGGTCACCGGCTCGGTGGGGTGGTGCAACACGGGATCGCCGTGGATTACGATGGGGCGAATAGTCATGGCCTACAGTTTAGGCATGAGCTCGCTGTCAGACCTAGACGCCGCCCTCTTAGACTTCGAGGCGCAGGCCCCGCGCGCCGTCGGCGCGAAGGAGGCGGCCATCCGTGAGCGCTTCGACATGTCGCCCGTCCGCTATCACCAGCGGCTCAACCGGCTGCTCGACTCGGCCGACGCGCTCGCCTATTCGCCGCAGCTCGTGGGCCGTCTGCGCCGCGTGCGGGATCGGAGGGAGGATCTTCGGCGCGCCGCGCGCCCCACGGAGCAGCCCGACGGCTAAAGTGACGCATGTGACTAATGTGAATCCTGAGACGAACGAGAAGTCCCCGGCAGCAGGGCTGCCCCTGCGCGGCCTCGCGATGGTGCTCATCGCCGTCGCCGTCGCACTCGGCCTCTGGGCCCTTTACAGCTTTACCCGCGGCGGCAACCCGGAGCCCACGGCTGCCGATGCCCCCGTGGCCGCCCAGTCGCCCCAGGCCCAGCAGCCCCAGCCCGGCCAGGCCCAGCCTTCCGATGCCCCCGCCAACGGCCAGTCCGCCACCCCAGCCGAGGGCCAGGGCGAGACCGGCGCGGACGGCGCGGACGGCGCGGCCACGCCTGGCGCCCCGGCCCCAGCCGGCGAAGGTGACGCGGCGGTGTCGGCAGACGGTGCGGGAGAGGGGGCATCGGCAAGCCAGCGCAAGGTGAGCATCCTCAACAACTCGACGGTGCAGGGCCTGGCTGCCGACGTGTCCAAGCAGGTGACTGACGCCGGCTACGAGCTTGGCGAGGTGGGCAACTTCGCGGATGAAATCCTCACCGAGACCACCGTCTTCTTCCCGGCCGGCGACGCGGTTGCCGAGGCTCAGGCGCGCACCCTCGCAGATAAATTCAGTGGTGTCGCGAAGGAGAATATCCAGGCCTTGCCCGAGAAAGCCATGGCTGAGGGCGCGGTGACTATCGTGTTGGTCAACCAATAGGGTTAAATTTTAAGGGTGAATACCCCGGCTGAAATTTTTGCGCGATCCCCCAAACCGACGCTTGGCGTCGAGTGGGAGGTCGCGCTTGTCGATCCTCAGACTCGCGACCTCGTCGCGCGCGGGCCGGAGGTGATCGCGGCCGTCAATACCGCCCACCCCGAGGTGCACCTGGAGAAGGAGTTCCTCCAAAATACCGTCGAGCTTGTCACCGGCATCTGCGATACGGTGCCGCAGGCGATGGAGGAGCTCGCCCGCGACCTGTCCTTCGTCCGCGCGGCCGCCGAGGAACGCGGCCTGCGCCTGTGGGCCTCCGGCGGCCACCCGTTCTCGGATTTCCGGAAGAACCCGCTGGGGGACAAGGACTCCTACAAGGAGATCATCAACCGCACGCGCTACTGGGGCCAGCAGATGCTGCTGTGGGGCACGCACGTCCACGTCGGTGTGAGCCACGAGGACAAGGTGTGGCCGATCATCAATGCGCTCATGACCACGTACCCGCACCTGCTCGCCATCTCCGCGTGCTCGCCGGGCTGGGACGGGCTCGACACGGGCTACGCCTCCAACCGCACGATGCTCTACCAGCAGCTGCCCACCGCCGGCATGCCTTACCAATTCGGTAGCTGGGCCGAGTGGCAGTCCTACATGCGCGACCAGTCGATTTCCGGCGTCATCAACCACACCGGCTCCATGCACTTCGACATCCGCCCGGCCTCCAAGTGGGGCACCGTCGAGGTCCGCATTTCCGATGCCGCCTCCAACCTCCGCGAGCTCTCCGCCATCGTCGCGCTCACGCACTGCCTCGTGGTCCACTACGACCGTCTGTGGGAAGCCGGCGAGCCGCTGCCCACCCTGCAGCCCTGGCACGTCGCCGAGAATAAGTGGCGCGGCGCCCGCTACGGCATGGACGCCCTCGTCATTACGTCGCGCGAGACGGACGAGCGCTGGGTCAAGGATGAGCTTGCGAACCTCGTCGAGGAGCTCACGCCGCTCGCCCGCGAGCTCGGCTGCGCCGCGGAACTCGCCCGCATCCTAGAGATTATTGAGCACGGCGCCGGCTACGAGCGCCAGCGCCGCCTCTTCGAGGAGACGCGCTCGTGGAACCCGGCCGTGGACCTCGCCTGCGACGAGCTCGCCGCCGGCCACCCCCTGGTTTAAAACTGCTTAGACTCGCGCGTGTCGCCCGCCGCGGCGCAGCGTCCAGAAGCCGCTCACCGCGTAGAAGAACATGTAGACCCCGCCCGCGAACGGGAAGAGGAGGGACATGAGCGGCTGCGGGCTCGTCCAGTCATCGAGGTTGTGGTAGCTCGCGTCGAACCAGAACGCGGCGGAAATCCAGGGCATGACGCACACGCACATCGCGACCATCGAGCCGAGCGCGGCCGCCCAGCCCGGTAGGCGCTCGCCTAGCCGCTGGTTCGCGCCGAGCAGGATGACGACGGCGAGCGGGACGACCCACACGAAGTGGTGGAACCACGCGAATGGGGAGACCATGCACGAGCTGACGCCGGTAAATGCGAAGACGAGCGCCTGGTTGCCGCGGCGCGTCGCCACGAGGTTCGCGGCGAGAGTGAGGCAGAACGTGACGAAGACGGCAAGCAGCCAGCCCACGCCGCCCGCGAGACCGAAGTGGCGCTCGAGGACGGAGCGCAAGCCCATCGCGCCCGGGTTCACGTGGTCGCCGATGCGCGAGGAGTTAAAGACCGCGTTCGTCCAGAAATCGTTGGCGTCCGGGACAATCCAGTAGCCCACGAGGACCGTGGCGATAAACGTCGCGAGGCAGCCCACGACCGCCCACCAGCGGCGCTGGAAGAGCAGAACGAGGCCCGTGTACGCCGGCGTGAGCTTGATGCCCGCAGCCAGGCCGATGCCTACGCCGGGCAGGCGCCAGCGGCGCGGCAGCAGGTCGAGCGCGCACAGCAGCATGAGGAAGACGTTGATCTGGCCGAAGAAGAGCGTGCCCATGACCGGCTCGATGGCCGTGGTGCCCAGCGTGAGCAGGAAGGCCACGTAGACGGTGAGCGGCGTGAGCTTATACGAACGGTTGTTCAGCACGAGCAGGATGACGGCGAAGAGCGCCACACCCGTGCCGATCTGCCACACGCCGATGAGCCAGTTGTCGTTGAGCAGGGACAGCCACTTGAAGAGCACGCCCGCAAACGGCGGGTAGGTAAACGGCAGCTTGCCAATGTACGCGGCGTCGTAGAGCAGCCCGCCGTCGCGGAGGTCCTTGCCCGCGAGGGCGTAGATGTCGAGGTCAATGGGCACGCGCCACACGAGCGGCGTGTTGCCCTCGTACGTGAACACGCGGTACAACACGAAAGCCACGAGGGCAGTAAGCCCCACGGCAAGAGTGGGCAGACCATTGATTTTCTTCACGAAGCTACATCCTAGCGGCGACGCATCGTTTTTCCGGCAGGCCGGTCGTTTCGGGACATATTTTCATCACGATCGTAGAGACCTTCGCGGCGGGCAACACGCGTGATGCGCTGTGCCGTGACCGGCGCCGTCGCAAGCGCGAAGAGCCCGAGCAGGAGCAGCAATCCTAAGTCGCTGCGCTGTGCCACGCTGAACTCCGGCGAGCCGACCACGCGGATGAACGCGCCCAGGAGCACGAGGACTAAGCCGATGGTCTGCGGCTTGGCCACCGCATGGACGCGCGCCATCGTGTCACGGAAGCGTATAGTGCCCAGCGCGGCCGCGAGGACGAAGAAAGACCCGGCGAGCACGAGGACGAGCGAGATGATGTCGGTGATCATTGGTTGTCCCTCCTGCGGAAGCGGGTGACGGCGACGGTCGAGATGAAGCCAAGCAGCGCGATGACGAGCATCGCGTTGACCACGGTCGTATCCAGTGACCAGCAGATATACGTGGCGAGCGCGCATTGGAAGGCGGCCACGAAGCCATCCATGCCCACGAGCCGGTCGAGAGAGTTCGGGCCGGTAATTATGCGCCAGACGATCACGAGGAAGGACACCGTCATCATCGCCGCGGCCACCGCGAGGCCCCAGTCATACAGCGTGTCGGGCATCTAGACGCTCCTTTCAAAGATGGCAATCATGGCGCGCTCCAGCTTGCCGATGCTCCCCAGAGCCCGCTCGATGTCAAGCTCATTGTCTGCTTCCAAGATGTGGACGGTGAGCATGCGTCCGGCGATATCAATATCCGTCACCGTCCCACCCGGCTGGAGGTTGTAGAGGAAGACTGCGAGAGCCAGGACGAACTCGTTGTCCACGCGCATGGGCGCGGTGAGGATGGCCGTGCGCGGCGGGGCGGCCGGCCGGATGGCCAGCCACGCCACCTTGAGCGAAGCCACCAAAAAATCCCAGAGCCACACGCCGATGAACCGGACAAGCAGGCCCCACGAGATGTCAAGGCCGCCCACCGGCATGGCAGGCAGCGGCAGGAGGTAGGTCACCGCGAGGCCCACGAGCACGCCGCCCACGACATTGGCCACGGTGAGCTCGCCCATGAGCAGGCACCACATGACGAGGATCCACACGATAAACCACGGGCGGAACCGGTGCTGCACGCCACTGAGTCGGCCACTAATTTTTTCGTTGAGGTGCGGCAACTGTGCTCTCATCGCGGCTCCTTCTTTTCAATGTCCGCCGAGCCCTCATCAACGGGAGCGGCGCTCGTGGGCGAGGCCGTTGCCGTCGCCGGGGCCGTGGACAGGCCCGGCGCCGGGTCCTTGAGTGAGGCGCGGCGCTCGCCCAAAGAGTCTGCGCCGCGTTCGGCGTTCTCGTGGCCCTCCGCGTAGCGCTCCTTTTGGTCGAGACGGCGCGTGGGATTCTCGGACGTCTCGCCGAGTACTGCGTAGCGGTAGATGCCGTCATCCTGCGCTGACTCCGCCGCGCGCGAGGTCACGCCGGAGATGGGGCCAGCGAGCACCGTAATGGCCACCGAGGCAGCGACCAGCAGCGTGGTGGCGCCGATCATGCCGGAGGGGATGCGGGAGGGGGCATCGGCAGGCTGGGCGGGCTCATGGTAATCCGGGGCGTCTGCGCGGTCGCGGACGAAGGCCTTGGCCCAGACGACCATCATGACGTAGAGCGTGAGCAGCGAGGTCGCGACGGCGCCGACGATGAGCACCCACGCGAGCAGCGAGCCGTCGTTCGCGGCTGCCTGGAGCAGGATGATTTTGCCCAAGAAGCCCGAGAACGGCGGGATGCCGCCCAGGTTGATGGCTGGGATGAAGTAGAGGACCGCGACAAGCGGCGCGGTGTACATGAGCGAGCCCAACCGGCGCATCGAGGACGTGCCCGCCTGGCGCTCGATAAGGCCGACAACGAGGAAGAGCGCCGTCTGCACCAGAATGTGGTGGACCGCGTAGAAGATGGCGCCGGACAGGCCCTGTGCGGAGCCGAGCGAGACGCCGAAGATCATGTAGCCGATGTGGCTCACCAGCGTAAAGGACAGCAGACGCTTGATGTCAGCCTGCGCCATGGCGCCGAGGATGCCCACCACCATCGTGGCGAGCGCGACCCACATGAGCAGCGTGTCGAGCGTGCCATCTGTGAACACGGAGGTGCGCATGCGAATGATGGCGTACACGCCGACCTTGGTGAGAAGGCCCGCGAAGACGGCCGTGACGAGCGCCGGCGCGGTGGGGTAGGAGTCCGGCAGCCACGCGTCGAGCGGCACTATGGCGGCCTTGATGCCGAACGCGATGAGAAGCACGCCGAAGATGGCGGCCTGCGTGCCGCCCGGGATGTCGTTCATGCGCTCGCCGATCTGCGCCATGTTCATCGTGCCCACCGCCGCGTAGACGAGCGCGAGGCCCACGACGAAGACCATGGACGAGGTCATCGACACCATGACGTAGCCTACGCCCGCGCGCACGCGCGCCGGGGACGCGCCGAGGGTGAGCAGCACGTAGGACGCCACGAGGAAGATCTCGAAGCCAACGTAGAGGTTAAACAAGTCGCCAGCGAGGAAGGAGACGTTAATACCCATGGACAGCAGCATGTACGTGGGCAAGAAGACCGCGACGGGGGAGTCGCGGTCGCCGTCCCGGATGCCCTGCGCGATGGCGTACCACATGACGGAGAAGAGCACGATGGACGACGTGAAGAGCATGATTGAGCTCAACCGGTCCGCGACGAGCGTGATACCCACCGGGGCGTCCCATCCGCCGACCTGGATGGCCTGGATGCCGTAGAAATCCGCGATGACGATGAGCAGTGCCGCCACGCCCGCGCTGGCGAGCAGCGCGAAGAAGGCGAGGGTGCGCTGTACCCACGGCACGCGGGCGAAGAGCATGGCGAGCGCCGCCGCCACCGCCGGAATGATGATCGGCAGCGGGATGAGATAACCCACGAACGGGTAGACGACCTCGGCCAGGCCGTGCAGCGGCTCAGTCATCGCTGTCTCCCTTCGCGGTGCCTTCCGGCTTCTTCTTATGGTGTTTCTCTGGGCCTTTCACCGGCTCCTCAAAGGACGAGGGGCCGAAGGCGTCGCCCTTGTCCGTGTCCCTGCCTGTCGTGGGGTCGGAGGACGCGTCGACGTCTGGCGAGATCGTCGAGGTTGACCGGCCCACGCTCGCCGCGATGGCTGCGTCTTCCGTGTCGTCCTCGATGACGTCCGCCGTGCGGTAGCGGTACTGGCGATAGGCCAGCGTGAGGATGAAGCCCGTCATTGCCATGGAAATGACGATGGCCGTGAGGATCATGCCCTGCGCCAGCGGGTCTGCGATCTGTTCGCCATACTGCGTGGATTCGCGCCCGGTAATGGGCGGGGACCCCGGCTCGCCGCCTGCCTGGAGCATGAGCAGGTTCGCGCCGTTGCCAATGAGCAGGATGCCCATGAGCATTTTCGTCATCGCGCGGTCGAGTAGCAGGTAGACGCCCGCCGCGACGGACACGCCCGAGGCGAGCAAGAGGAGGAGATTGGCGGTCATGATGTCTCCTTTCCTGTGCTTGTCGTCGCTGTTGCGGTGGATGCCGTGGCCTGTGCCGGCGCGTTCGTCGGCTTGCGGCCGGCTTGGTGGCGCATTTGTAGTTGGAGCGAGCGCTTGCGGTCGCGGGCGCGCTGCTTACGTGCCTCCTCTTCCTCGTCGAGCTTGCCGCCAAGCGAGGTAAGGATGTGCATGGTGAGCCCCACGACGATGATGTAGACGCCCGCGTCGAAGATGAGCGCCGAGGGCAGCGAGACCGCGCCGAGGAATGGCACCTCGAGCTTCGTATACGCCGTCGTCAACGGGGGCTGGCCCAAAAGCAGCGGCACGATGACGGAGACCGAGGAGGTAAGAAGGCCGGCGCCGAGCAGGCGGGCGGCATCGATAGGCAAAGCCTCCTCGAGCTCCTCGCGCCCGCCCGCGAGGTAGCGCAGCGTGAACGCGAGCGAGGCCACGAGGCCGCCCGCAAAACCGCCGCCGGGCGCGTTGTGGCCGGCGAAGAAGAAGTAGAGCGAAAGCGCCATCATGGACGGGAAGAGCAGGCGCGTGATGACGTCGATCATGAGCGAGCGGTTCTGGCGTTGCTCCGACTCGGAGCCCACGGCCAGCCAGCGGCGGCCCACTGCACGCAGCGTGGGGCGGCGCGAGGAGCGCGTGAAGGACTGCGTGCGGTAGATGAGCGAGGCCACGCCCGTCGCCGCGATGACGAGGACGGTGACTTCGCCGAAGGTATCCCACGCGCGGATGTCCACGAGCAACACGTTTACCGTGTTCGCGCCGTGGCCAATCTCCTTGGCGAGCTTCGGCATGTATTCCGAAATCGGCGCGGCCGTGCGCGCGTTGATGGCGAACATGCCCGCCACCGAGACGGTGAGACCGACCGCGACGGACAGCCACGCACGCAGGCGGTTCATCTCCGGGCCCTGGCGCCATTCGACGTTGGCGGGCATCTTGCGCAGGACGAGCATGAAGAGCACCACGATGATGGTCTCGACGAGCAGCTGCGTGAGTGCCAGGTCCGGCGCGCCGTGAAGCGCAAAGATGAAGGAGAGCGCGTAGCCCGAAATGCCCACGACCAGCACGGCGGACAAGCGGTTGTGCATGGCCGTGGCCGCGATGGCCGCGGCCATCATGAGGACGGCCGCGATGGCCTGCCACGGGTTATCCGCCACGTGCATGCGCACATCCGTGAGGTCGCCGCCGACGAGGGCTGCCATCACGAGGAGGATGAGACACACGAAAATCGTGGTGAGGTTGAACTGCAGGGAGCCGCGCTGCGTCTGCGCCGTAATGCGCAAGGACGCGCGGCGCAGCCGGGCGAGGGTGGCATCGTATGCGTCGTCCGCGTTGCCCAGCGCCGGGGTGTCGAACTGCGCGGCGGCGACGAGTCCCCGCTGCCAGTGCATGAGGCAACCGGCCACAATGATAAACGCCGAGATGCCCAGCGGTAGCGTCCAGCCGTGCCACAGCTTGAGCGCGGACCCCTCGCCGAAGATCGGGTCGAGGTGCTGCGTGAGCCCATTGGATAGCGGTGCCGGCTGTGCGCCTAGGAAGATGGTGAGCGCCGTGAGCACAGCCGGCGGGACCCACAGGGCGGGGCCGACGTGGTGCATCTTCTTCACGGCCGTGCTCGGGCCTTCGGTTCCCTTGGTCGCGAACGCGCCCCAGAGGAAGCGCAGTGCGTACGCCATGGTGAGGATGGAGCCGAGCACGACCGCGACGAGCATCATGTTGCGCGGCATGCCCGTGAGCAGCTCCTCGTGGAGAACCGTCTCCAGCGTCGCTTCTTTGGCGACAAAGCCGAGCAGTGGCGGCAGGCCCGCCATGGACAGCGCGGAGACGCCAGCGATGAGTGCCAAGACCGGTTGGCGCCGCCCCAGGCCGCTGAGCTTTCCGATGTCCCTTGTCCCCGACGCATGGTCGATGGCTCCGACCACCATAAAGAGGGTGGCCTTAAACAGCGAGTGCGCAAAGGTGAGCGCGAGCCCCGCCTGCAGCGCCTCGCGGGAACCAATGGCGACGACGGAGGTGATAAATCCCAGCTGGGAGACCGTGCCGTAGGCAAGAATGAGCTTTAAGTCGCGCTGCTTGAGCGCCATCCAGCCGCCCAGCAGCATGGTGAACAAACCGAGCGGGATGACCACGATGTGCCAAGCCGGGACGGTGTGGACCTCGGGGGAGAGGCGGGCGACCAAGTAGATGCCCGCCTTGACCATCGCGGCGGAGTGGAGATACGCGGAGACCGGCGTGGGCGCGGCCATCGCGCCGGGCAGCCAGAAGTGGGCGGGCGCGATGGCGGATTTGCTCAGAGCACCGGCGAGGACGAGGCACACGGACCAGGCGATATACGGGGTCGTCGCGATATCGGCCTGAAGGCTCGCGATGCCGCTGAACGTCCACACGCCCGACTGGCGGCCGAAGCCGATGATGCCGATGAGCATGGCCAGGCCGCCGAGGGTGGTGACCATGAGCGCCTGCTGCGCGGCGCGGCGCGAGGAGGCGCGCTCGCCGTAGTAGCTCACGAGCAGGAAGGACAGCAGCGAGGTCACTTCCCAGAAGACGTACATGAGCAGGAAGTTATCCGAGATGACGAGGCCGAACATGGCGGCGGCGAAGGCGACCATCTGGGAGGCGAACATCTCGAGACGCCGCCGGGGCGCCGCGCCGTCCGCGGGCGTGAAGTAGCCCCAGCAATAGAAAAGGACGAGCGCGCCCACGCCTAAGATGATGAGCGAGAACAGCCCGGCCAGCGGGTCGAGGCGCAGCTCGATGTCGAGGTGGGCCGCTGGCATCCATTCGATGCGCTGCTCGAGCGCGCCCGCGGCGAAGCGTTTCTCGACGAAGAGCTGGAGCACCCAGATGAATCCCGCGAGCGGAACGAGCGCGAGTAGGCCAAAGCCTGCACGTCCGCAGAGGCGTATGATAAGCGGTGCAGCCGCTGCGGTGCAGAAAAGTCCGAGCAGCAGAATGAGCACGCGCGCCTCCCTTTTGTTTTACGTCGCTTCAAGACTACAGCAATGCTGTTGTCTATGTGGCTGTTGTGACTGCAGCCCCTGCGCAGAGCGCCGCGGCGTGCGCACGAAAATAGCCACAACCCCCGACGAAGGTTCCAGATCTCGAAAAATCCGGGCCTTATTCGGACGTTGTGGCTAACGCGCGCTGCGGGGCGGCTAGAAGCGGGTGAGGAAGAGGGCCTCGGCGATGGCGACGGCCTCAATCTCGGTCGGGTCCACGGACTCGTTCGCGGAGTGGATGACGGCCTTGGGCTCCTCGACCCCGTAGAGGATGATCTCGGCGTTGGGGTATTTCTCCTGCAGCTCGGTGGTGAGCGGGATAGAGCCGCCCATGCCCTGCGCGGTCGTCTCTGTGCCATAAGCCTCAGAAAAAGCCTCGGCGAACACGCGGGCTGCGGGCAGTTCGGGGTCCGTAGCAAAGCCCTGGTTGGCGTCCCATGAGGTGATCTCGATGTGGGCGCCCCACGGCACGTGGTTCTTGAGGTGCTCGATGAGCTTGGCCTCCGTGTCCGCGGCGGACATGTGGGCGGGCACGCGCAGGTTGAGCGCGGCCTCGGCGACATTGGCCACGGCGTTGACGGCCTCGGAGACCGGGGTGGAGGTAAAGCCGATGACGCTCACGGCCGGGCGGGACCACAGCATGGAGGCGATCTCGGTCTCGGTGGCGCCTTCGGAGGAGCCCTCGCCGGCGATGGCCACGCCGTCGAGCAGCTGCGCATCAGCACGGAAGTTGTCAGCGGGGTAGCCCTGGCCGTCCCAGGTATCGCGGCACTCCACGCCGTCGATGACGGTGCGGCCGTACTCGTCCGTGAGCGAGTCGAGCGTGCGCATGAGTGCCTTCACGGCGTCCGGGGCCGCGCCGCCGAACTGGCCGGAGTGGACGGCGGACTCGGCCGTCGTCACCTTGACGCGAACCTGGCCGCCGCCGCGCAGCGATGTGGTGAGCGTGGGCTGGCCCACGGCGGAGTTGCCGGCGTCGACGATGAGGATGGCGTCTGCGGCGAAGAGCTCCGGACGCTCCTCGATGAGCGCGGAAAGACCGGCGCCACCGCGCTCCTCAGAGCCCTCGACGAGGAACTTCAGGTTCAGCTTGGTGCCACCAGCTTCCTCGACCGCGCGCAACGCCGCGAGGTGCGCGGCGACGTTGCCCTTGCAGTCCGCTGCACCGCGGCCGAACCAGCGCGTCGTGCCATCGGCGTGCGCGCGCTCGGTCAACGTGAAGGGATCGGACTCCCACGCGGCCGGGTCACCGGCCGGGACGACGTCGTAGTGCGAGTAGAGCAGCACGGTCTTCGCACCCTCGTCACCCGGGCGGTTGCCCAGGACGGCGATGGAGCCGTCGGTGGTGGGGATGGACTCGACGCTAAAGGCGGCATCGGAAAGCGCGGCGGCAACCCACGCTGCGGCGTCCTTGTTGGCCTGCTCGTGGCCAGGCTCATTGTGGACGGAGGCGAAGCCAACGAGTTGGGACAGGTCCTGGAAAATCCGGGCGCGATCGCCGCGGACGGAGCTAGCAATATCAGTCATGGTTCCCACTATAGATGTGGCAATTCGGGCTATGGAGACTACCATTCGATAGGTTGAATTTTATCTTGAAAAGAAAGGACCTCGCATGGGCACACCAGTAGCCCCCGCCGGGACCGCGAAAAAGCCTGCATCGTTGCCGGAATTGACGCTGCGCGGCGTCATCATCGGCGGGCTTATCACCCTCGTGTTTACCGCCGCCAACGTCTACCTCGGCCTCAAAGTGGGCCTCACGTTCGCGACGTCGATTCCCGCCGCCGTCATCTCCATGGCCGTGCTCCGCAAGTTTAAGGGGCACAACATCAAGGAAAACAACATCGTGCAGACCATCGCGTCTGCTGCCGGTACGTTGTCCGCCATCATCTTTGTCCTCCCCGGCCTCGTCATGGTCGGCTACTGGACGGGATTCAGCTTCTTCGAGACGGCCGCGGTGTGTGCCATCGGCGGCATCCTCGGCGTCATGTACTCCATCCCGCTGCGCCGCGCGCTCGTTACCGGCTCGGACCTGCCCTATCCGGAGGGCGTCGCTGCGGCCGAGGTCCTTAAAGTCGGCGACGGTGACAGCGCAAACGGCGTCACGGACAAAGCAGGAGAGGAAAACGCCAAGGGCCTGCGCGTCATCCTCGTGGGCGGCGTCATCTCCGCCGCGATGTCCCTGCTCGCCGCGATGAAGGCTATCTCGTCCTCCGTCGCGGGCTACTTCAAGCTCGGCGCGGGCGCGACGACGCTTGGTACGAGCCTGTCCATGGCGCTTATCGGCGTGGGCCACTTGGTCGGCCTGCCTGTCGGTATCGCCATGCTCGTGGGCGTGTTCATCTCCTTTATTATCCTGCTGCCCATCCGCACCGCGGGCGATATCTCGGACGTCGCCGCGATGGCAGACATCGTCGACGAGGTCTTCTCCGGCGAGATCCGCTTCATCGGTGTCGGCACCATGGCGATTGCTGCCGTGTGGACGCTCATCAAGATCACTGGCCCCATCGCCAAAGGCATCTCCCAGTCCCTGGCTTCCTCGCGCAGCCGCAAGGCGGGCAACGCCGTGGACGTCACGGAGCGCGACATTCCGTTCCCGTACGTGGCCACCACCATCGTGGTCCTTATGCTGCCCATCGGCCTGCTGTTGTGGGACTTCCTCTCGCAGACCGATATTCACGAGCACGCCTTCGTGCTCATCGCGGTTTCCGTGCTGTTCACGCTCGTCCTCGGTCTCGTCATCGCCTCCGTCTGCGGTTACATGGCCGGCCTCATCGGCGCGTCGAACTCGCCGATTTCCTCCATCGGCATCATCGCCGTCGTCGCGGTCTCGCTCATCATCGCCGCCGTCATGCGCGGCGTGGACGCGAACCCGCTCTCGCTCGTGGCCTACACGCTCTTCTCGGCGGCCATTATCTTCGGCATCGCCACGATTTCGAACGATAACCTCCAGGACTTGAAGACCGGCCAGCTCGTGGGCGCGACGCCCTGGAAGCAGCAGGTCGCCCTCATTATCGGTGTCCTCTTCGGCTCCGTCGTCATTCCGCCCATCCTTCAGGTCATGCTCACCGGATTCGGCTTCCAGGGCATGGAGGGCGCCGGCGAGGACGCACTCGCCGCCCCGCAGGCTGCGCTTATGTCCTCGGTCGCCTCGGGCATCTTCGACAGCACGCTGGACTGGAACCTCATCTTCCTCGGCATGGGCATCGGCGCGGTCCTCATCGTTATCGACGAGGTTTTGCGCAAGACCACGGATAAGTACTCCCTCTCGCCGCTCGCCGTCGGCATGGGCATGTACCTGCCGGCCTCGCTCACGATCATCATCCCGATCGGCGCCATCCTCGGTACGTTCTACGACAACTGGGCCGCCAAGCAGGAGAGCGCCGAGGCTAAGAAGCGCCTGGGCACGCTGCTCGCCACCGGCCTCATCGTCGGTGAGTCCCTCTTCGGCGTCGTCAACGCCGGCCTCATCGCGGCGGACGGCGGCGCGTCCCCGCTCGAGTTCTTCTCCGGCGGAACCTACGCCGATATCCTGGGCATCATCGCCTTCATTGCGGCCGTGGCCTTCACCTACTGGTGGACTCGCCGCAAGGCTCGCGCCTAGCTTTCCGATGCCCCCTTTGCTCCAGGCTCGCCGGTTCCCGGCGGGCCTTTCGCGATCTCTCAGGGCATGCGCGTCATTTCTTGCACTCGGTGCGGGCGAGTGCCAGAATGGTCGCTAGCACTCGAGAATGGTCAGTGCTAAGAACGTGCACCTTTGAAGTTGAGGTTGGTTTACACTCGCCAGCCGCGCCGTCGCGGGCCTCTTTGAAGGGTGGGACGCTTGAGTGTCGTCTTCTTTCAACCACATAGACAAAAGACACCAATCAAGGAGTTAAAAAGACATGGCAAAGATCATTGCCTTTGACGAAGAGGCGCGTCGCGGCCTCGAGCGTGGCCTCAACACGCTGGCCGACGCTGTCAAGGTCACGCTCGGCCCCAAGGGCCGCAACGTCGTCCTGGAGAAGTCCTGGGGCGCCCCGACCATTACGAACGACGGCGTGTCCATCGCGCGCGAGATCGAGCTCGAGGATCCGTACGAGAAGATCGGCGCCGAGCTCGTCAAGGAAGTTGCCAAGAAGACGGATGACGTCGCAGGCGACGGCACCACCACCGCTACCGTCCTGGCTCAGGCGCTCGTCCGCGAGGGCCTGCGCAACGTAGCCGCCGGCTCCAACCCGATGGGCATCAAGCGCGGCATCGAGACCGCCACCAAGGCCGTCGTTGACGCCTTGCTCTCTTCCGCCACGGAGGTCGAGACCCAGGAGCAGATCGCCACGACCGCTGGCATCTCCGCCGCTGACCCGGCCATTGGCGAGAAGATCGCCGAGGCTATGTACACCGTGGGCAACGGCTCCGTGAACAAGGACTCCGTCATCACTGTCGAGGAGTCCAACACCTTCGGCGTCGACCTTGAGGTTACCGAGGGTATGCGCTTCGACAAGGGCTACATCTCCGGCTACTTCGCCACTGACATGGAGCGTCAGGAGGCCGTCCTCGAGGATCCGTACATCCTTCTGGTCTCCTCCAAGATCTCCAACATCAAGGACCTCGTCCCGGTCCTCGAGAAGGTCATGCAGACCGGCAAGCCGCTGCTCATCATCGCTGAGGACGTCGAGGGCGAGGCCCTGTCCACCCTCGTCGTCAACAAGATTCGCGGCACCTTCAAGTCCGTTGCCGTGAAGGCACCGGGCTTCGGCGACCGCCGCAAGGCCACCCTGCAGGACATGGCTATCCTCACCGGCGGCCAGGTCATCTCCGAGGAGGTCGGCCTCTCCCTCGAGACCGCCGAGCTCGAGTTCCTCGGCCAGGCCCGCAAGGTCGTCGTCACCAAGGACGACACCACCATCGTTCAGGGCGCCGGCTCCCAGGAGCAGATCGACGGCCGCATCAAGCAGATTCGCGCCGAGATTGAGAACTCTGACTCTGACTACGACCGTGAGAAGCTCCAGGAGCGCCTGGCTAAGCTCTCCGGCGGCGTGGCCGTCCTCAAGGTCGGCGCTGCTACCGAGGTCGAGCTCACCGAGCGCAAGCACCGCATTGAGGACGCCGTCCGCAACGCGAAGGCTGCCGTCGAAGAGGGCATTGTCGCCGGCGGTGGCGTCGCCCTCCTGCAGGCTGCCAAGGCTCTGGACTCCCTGTCTGATCTCAAGGGCGACGAGGCCACTGGCGTGAAGATCGTCCGCGAGGCACTGTCCGCACCGCTTAAGCAGATTGCGTTGAACGCTGGCTTCGAGCCGGGCGTCGTGGCTGACAAGGTCGCCAACCTTAAGGCTGGCGAAGGCCTCAATGCCGCCACCGGCGAGTACGTCGACCTCATGGCCGCGGGCATCAACGACCCGGTCAAGGTCACCCGCTCTGCGCTGCAGAACGCTGCATCCATCGCCGCGCTCTTCCTCACCACTGAGGCTGTCGTTGCTGACAAGCCGGAGCCGGCCGCACCGGCCGCTCCTGGCGCTGACGAGATGGGCGGCATGGGCTTCTAAGCCCCGCCCCTCGCGTCTCCACGCGCCCGCCGTACTCCTTACTTGTAAAGAGGAGCGCGGCGGGCGCTTTTGCGCGTTTGGGGCCGCGCTAGTTCTGTACGCGTGCCTGGCCCTCAGGCGGCCGCAGCGTGCACAGCGCCTCCGGCTTCTCGCGGCACGTGACGGCTTTACTTGAGTAACATCCGTAACATTTGGAACGACACGCCGTGTTGCACAGTCGTGTCCTCATTGCCGTCGAAAGCATGCGGGAACGCCGACTCAGCCCGCTCCAAAGCCGCTGCCGCGGCGAAGTTTACCCCCATTAGACACCCCCGTTTACTCGCTGAAGGTTAACACCGGGTTAACCAAATTTAAGGTTGCGGTCCGATTAAATCGGACACAGTGTGGTGGGTGTTACGGGGAGCTGCCAAAAAAAGAATGACTAAATTGGCGGTATTTTATATTCGTGCAGGTGGGGGCGTTTCTTAGTGTTGTCTGTGTGGTGAGTGAGAAAGTGTACGGTGTGATTTAGACGACGTATGGATGGGAGAATTGCATCAGAATTTCCGTTTGACGCGTCAGCAAAATGTGCCACAATAATCCTCGTGACATCCACTGCGGGATGTCGTAAAAACCGTTTATTCACATCCCCGACTCCTGTAGTTGGGTACATCTAAAGGAGACACACATGGATCTCTCTTTCGTCACCGAGCAGCTGGACAACTTCTCCACCTTCGGCAAGGCTATTCACGACCTGTTCACTGGCTTTGCGAAGTTCGCTGGCAACATGAACACCATGATCAATGGTTCCGACGCCCTGACCGAGAAGACCTCCGGCGTCTTCGAGGGCCTGTCCTCCAAGTCTGAGGCCTAATTCAACCTTGCGGGCGTGAGCATGCGCCCGTGTACCTAACTTTCACAACCCTTAAAGGAGTAATCACATGGAGTTCTTCAAGCTTTCTGCCGAAGGTACCTGGACCGGCCAGCTGCTTCTTCTGCTGAAGCAGCTCGCTGACATGGCTGGCAACGTCTCTGACCTCATCGGTCTGACCCAGTAGTAGATTTCGCCTCGAGCGACTAACTGCTGCCCGCGCTGTGTGCGCGGGCTTTTGCAGTTTTCGTCTTTTTGGCGGGTCTGCGCAGTGGGGGCGGGGAGGGGTGAATTTCACCGGGGGTTCACCTCCCATGCGGGCACTTTAGGGCGATTTTAGGAGTAAAATGTCATGCATGGCTGATATTAAAGACGACGAGCTTCCCGAGATTGATCTTGCACAGACCGACGGCTACGTCGTTGACGACTCTGACGAGGATGATCCCTCGCTCATCATGCCGGATGGCTCTCCGGTGGAGACGTGGCGCGAGAACTACCCGTATGAGGAGCGCATGACGCGTGACGAGTACGAGGTGACGAAGCGCGCCCTGCAGATTGAGCTGCTGAAGTGGCAGAACTGGACCAAGGAAACTGGCCAGCGCCACATCATTATTTTTGAGGGTCGCGACGCTGCTGGCAAGGGCGGCACCATTAAGCGTTTCAACGAACACCTCAATCCGCGTGGCGCACGCACGGTGGCGCTTGAGAAGCCGTCGCCGCGTGAGTCCACCTCGTGGTACTTCCAGCGCTACATCCAGCACTTCCCGGCCGGCGGCGAGATCGTCTTCTTTGACCGCTCCTGGTACAACCGCTCCGGCGTCGAGCGCGTCATGGGTTTCTGCACCGAGTCGCAGCACGCGGAGTTCCTCCGTGAGGTGCCGATGCTCGAGAACATGATTCTGGGTTCGGGTATTTCGCTCACCAAGCTGTGGTTCTCCGTGACCCGCAAGGAGCAGCGCACCCGCTTCGCGATTCGCCAGATTGACCCGGTGCGCCAGTGGAAGCTGTCACCGATGGACCTCGCGTCCCTCGACAAGTGGGACGACTACACCCGCGCCAAGGAAGAGCAGTTCCGCTACACGGATACCGACGAGTCTCCGTGGATCACCATTAAGTCGAATGACAAGAAGCGCGCCCGCATTAACGCCATGCGCTACGTGCTCTCCAAGTTCGAGTACACGAACAAGGACCACTCCGTGGTCGGCGAGCCGGACGAGCACATCGTTAAGCGCGGCCGCGACCAAATCGGCGACTAGTCACGCTTAGCTGGATTCCGCGCCTGCGGTAAACGCAACGAAGAGCCTCTTCCTTTTGGAAGCGGCTCTTTTTGCATATGCAGGTGAGTGCCGAGGGGGCGATGCTTGACATATGCGGATTGTTTTCATTTATTTCATGTCGTTCACGTTGATGTAACGGACAATTTAGAAAATTTGTTGCTTAAACCACACGCGGCCTAGCGATAATGTTTTAGAATCGAAAACGTCCGTATCTCCCCTTAACCCAAGGAAATATTATGTCCTCTAAGCTCACCCGCGGCGTTATCGCTGCTGCCACCTCCGTTGCTCTGGCCACCAGCGGCGCTGTCGCTGCTCCGGTCGCTCTCGCTGAGTCTTCTGACGCTGCAGCATCCGGCTCTGCTACTGCTGCCAATACCGGTTCCTCCACCGCCGGCTACGTCATCTCCTCGGTCCTCGGCGTGGCTATTTCCGTGGCCTTCTGGGGCACCGTGTACAACACCCTCGTCGGCCGCGGCACCATCCAGGGCCAGAAGATTCCGTACTTCCCGGCTCTTTAAGTAGTACGCGGTACGGTGCTTCACGGCGGCGCTTTCCGGAAGGAAGGCGCCGCCTTCTCGCGTTTTAAGCCAAGGGAGAAATCCGCGGCGCGGGCGCGGGCTCCATCCCGTCGCTCGTGGGGCGGTAGGTGCCGCGGGCGGCCAGATGGGGATGGTCGAGTACGTCGTCAGGGGAGACGACTTCGGCGACGCACGCATCGGTGCCGCGGAAAATCTTTACCCACTCGGCCTGGGTCTTCGTGACGAAGACCTCGGCGAAGTGCTGGGCCACGCGTGGCCACTCGGCTTGGTCGTTCTGGTCAATCCCTGCTAGTTCGTTCGTGAGGTCGAGGAGCCGTAGTAGTTCGGCGTAGAACTGCGGCTCGATGGCGCCTACAGACATCCACTTCCCGTCGGACGTCTTGTACACGGTGTAGAACGGCGCGCCGCCGTCGAGCACGTTCGTGCCGGTTGGGCCCCACTGGCCGGCATTCCTAAAGGCGTGGAGCATTGCCGTCAAGGAGGCCGCGCCGTCCACAATGTTGGCGTCCACCACGGCGCCCTCACCGGTGGTCTGTGCGTGCACGAGGGCGGCGAGGAGGCCGGAGACGAGGTACATCGAGCCGCCGCCGAAGTCGCCCATGAAGTTCAGCGGCGGCACGGGGCGTCCGTCGGGCGCGGCGATAGCGCCGAGTGCGCCGGAGATGGCGATGTAGTTGATATCGTGCCCGGCTGTTTGCGCGAGCGGTCCGTCCTGGCCCCAGCCCGTCATGCGGCCGTAGACGAGCGCGGGGTTGCGGGAGGCGGCATCGGAAGGCCCGAGGCCGAGACGCTCCGCGACGCTGGGGCGGAAGCCCTCGATGAGGAGCTGGGCGTCGGTGATGAGGTCGAGAACGCGGGCGACATCATCGGGGTCCTTGAGGTTGGCCTCAAGGGTTTCCTGGCCGCGGTAGAGAACGCCATGCGGGACGATGTCCGCCGGATTGCCGGGGCGCACGACGCGGATGACGCGCGCGCCCATGTCTGCGAGAATCATTGCGGCAAACGGGCCGGGGCCAATCCCGCCGAGGTGGACGACGGTGATGCCGGTGAGGGGGAGCATAGAGACCTGCCTTGATAAAAATAACGGTACGATTTTGGAAGAAATCGTACCGTTAGGTGGCGAAGGTCACAAGGGTATTACTCCCACGGTTCGATGGGATTGCCCTGCCACACGGTGCCCGCGGGGACGCGGTCGCCGCGCATGACAAGCGAGCCGGGACCCACCGTCGCGCTACGGCCTACCGATGCCGCCGGCAGCGCCACCGAGTGCGCCGCGAGCGTCGCACCGGCGCCGAGGGTGACGGTGTCGAGGCTCATGACGCGGTCCTGGAAGAGATGGGTTTGAACCACCGTTCCGGGGCCCACGGAGGCGCCGTCGCCCACCGTGATGAGGTCGGTCTCCGGGAACCAGTAGGACTCGATCCATGCGCCGCGGCCGATGCGCACGCCGAGTGCGCGCAGCGCCATATTCATCGAGCCCGTGCCGCCCGCGTGCTGGAAGAACCAGGGGGCGGCGACGGATTCGACGAAGGCGTCCTGGAGCTCGTTGAGCCACACGAACGAGGACCACAGTGGGTGGTCGCCCGGCACGTGGCGGCCGACGCAGATCCACTTCACGGCCACGGTGATGGCCACGCCCACCGCGCCGGCGGCCATGAGCAGCAGGCCAGAGACGAGCCACGCAACCGCCAGGCCATAGGCGTCGAGCAGCCACAGGAGGCCGCCGAGGACTGCGGCGAGCAGCATCGCGGAGGTCATCGGCGCGAGGAGACGGAGGGTTTCTACCGCGCCGCGCGCGATCTTGACGCCCAGGCCCGGGCTATAGGTGAGGGCCTCGCCGCCGTCGACGTGCGCCTCGACGCGGCGCATGCGCTCCGGCGGGGAGCCCCACCAGTTGGAACCGGCTTTGGACTTCTTCGGCGTCGAAGAGAGTACGGCCACGAGCGAATTCTTGCCCAGCTTGCGGCCGGGGCCCGTGATGCCGGAGTTGCCCACAAACGAGCGCTTGCCCACCTTAGTCTCGCCGGTGAGCAGCCAGCCGCCGCCGAGCTCGTAACCGCCCACGAGCGTGTCATCCGCGAGGAACGCGCCGTCCTTGACCTCGGTGAGCTTCGGAATCATGACGGCGGTGGAAATTTCAGCGTCGCGGCCAATGCGTGCGCCGAGCGAGCGCAGCCAGCCCGGCGTGAGCTGGGAGGCGTAGAGCGGGAAGAGCGTCGTGCGGGCTTCATCCATGAGCCTTTCGATGCCCCAGGCGCGCCAGCCAGCCGCCGAGCGCACCGGCGCCACGCCGGGCTTGAGTCCCAGCTGCAGGAAGCGCACGCCCAGCCACGTTTGTGCCATGAAGAACGCGAAGGCGGCCAGGGCGCCGACGGGTGCGAAGAGCAGTCCGCCCACGTAGGGGTTGCCGCCGGTGAGCTGGATGAGCGCCACGGTCGCGGCGGCACCCACGGCAAGCGCCATGAGCGGCTGCAGCGCGAGCAGGAACGAGGTGACGCCATAGATGGCGACCCAGTGGCTGCGGCGGCGCGGGTGCTCATCAGGGAAGCGGTGCTTGGAGCGGCCTACCTTTGCCGCGGGCGAACCGGACCAGCGTTGGCCAGACTTGACCTTCTTCGCGCCCGTCACGGTGGATCCGGCCTCGATGTGGGCATCGTTGCCGATGCGCGTGCCAGGCAGCAGCGTGGAGCGCGCGCCGACGCGGGCGTTCTTGCCTACCTCGATGGCACCCACGCGCAAAATGTCGCCGTCGAGCCAGTAGCCGGAGAGATCGACCTCCGGCTCGATGGACGCGTGCGCGCCGATGGTAAGCAGGCCCGTGACCGGCGGCAGCGAGTGGAGATCGACGCCGTGGCCGATCTTCACGCCGAGGGTGCGCGCGTAGTTATTGACCCACGTCGCACCCGCGATGGACCGCGAACCGGACGCGTCGGCCCAGCGTTCCGCCGCCCAGATGCGTAGGTGCACCGAGCCGCCGCGCGGGTACTCGCCAGGCTGAATGCCGCTCGTGATGAGTCGCGCGCCGAAGCCGCCCAGCGGAATGCGCCCGAGCGGTGTGGCGAAGACCAGCACCAAGGCGATGACGAGCCACCACGGCGACCATACGGCCCACTCGATGCCGGCGAGGACCGCCAGATTCGAACCGAGCAGCAGCCACGCGAGCCACGAGCTCGCGGCGAGCGTCATGACGGGAATCTGCACCAGGAACTGAATGAGGCGCGTGGTCCACCTCACCCGCGCGACGTGACGCTGGCGCGTCACGGACGAGGCGGACGGAGAGGTGGCATCGATAAGCTCGGCGAGCGCGCCCAGACGCGGGTGATCGTAGAGGTCACGCACGGACGTGGTGGGGTAGCGGTCGCGAATGCGGCCCACGAGGGTGGCCGCGGCGAGCGACGTGCCGCCCAGCGTGAAGAAGTCCGCGTTCGCGTCCTCGACGGAAACGCCGAGGACCTCGACGAAGAGCTGCGCGAGCCACGCCTCGGTGTCGGTGAGGCCCACGGCCTCGACGCCCACGCCAGGTAGCGGCCACGGCAGCGCCTTTTTGTCGACCTTGCCGGAGGTGCGCACGGGCAGCTCGTCCATGACGCACAGGCGCGGGACGAGGGCGGCGGGCATGGACTCGGCGAGGCGCTCGCGCGCAGCGTTCTCATCGAAGCCGGCGTCCGGGTCATCGAGCGAGACATAGCCCACGAGGACCTTCTCGCCGCCAGCCGTGGACTGCACCGCGACGGCCGAGTTGTAGACATTCGGCAGGGCCGCGACGTTGGCCTCGACCTCGCCGAGCTCGATGCGGCGGCCGCCGATCTTCACCTGGTCGTCGACGCGACCCACGAAGTACAAGCCGTCCTCTTCGAGGCGCACGTGGTCGCCCGAGCGGTATGCGCGCTCCCACGCCATGGACTCGAGCGGCGCGTACTTTTCGGCGTCCTTGACCGGGTCGAGGTAGCGCGCAAGACCCACGCCGGCGATGACGAGCTCGCCCACCTGGCCCATCTGTACGGGAAACCCCTCGGTATCCACGACCGCCAGGTCCCAGCCGCGCAAAGGCTTCCCGATGCCCACTGGCTGGCCAGGCAGGAGCCTCGCCGCCGAGGACACGACGGTGGCCTCCGTGGGGCCGTAGGTATTCCACATCTCGCGGTCCTCGGTCGCCAGGCGGTCGACGAGCTCTTGCGAACAGGCTTCGCCGCCGACGATGAGCAGGCGCACGTGGTCGAGGGCCTCTGCGGGCCACAGACCCGCGAGGGTCGGGACGGTGGAGACCACCGTGATGTCGCGGCGGATGAGCCAGGGGCCGAGATCCATGCCGGAGCGCACGAGCGAGCGTGGCGCCGGGACAAGGCAGCCGCCGTGGCCCCATGCGAGCCACATTTCCTCACAGCTCGCGTCGAAGGCGACGGACAGGCCCGCAAGCACGCGGTCATCTGGTCCTAGGGGACCACCAGGGTGGTCCGCTAGAAAAATCGAAGCCTCAGCGTCCACGAACGCGGCGGCGGAGCGGTGGCTCACAGCCACGCCCTTCGGCTTGCCCGTCGAGCCCGAGGTGAAGATGATCCACGCGTCATCCTCAGGGCGCGGCTCGCCGGCCGCGTGCGCGTCCGGAGTTAAACGACGGAAGCCCTCGTCGGTGAAGATGCCGTCAATGGCGGCCTCGCCGAAGACCATCTCGGCGCGCTCGTCCGGATCGTCTGCGTCGACAGGCACGTAGGCGGCGCCCGCGAAGAGCGTCGCCAAAATCGCGAGGTAGAGTTCCTTCTTACCCGAGGTCATGCGCACGCCGATGCGATGGCCGCGCCCAATCCCCTGGGCCGAAAGTTCGGCGGCCCAGGCGGTGGCATCGGCAAGCAATTCGGCGTAGGTGAGGACCTCGCCGTCATCAATGGCTGCGGCGTCGGGGTAGAGCCCAGCCGTGGTGCGGACGATGTCGACGAGCGTGCGGGGCGGGGCGGCCTCCTCGCGCAGGAGATAGGACTCGGGCACATGAATAATCCCCGCTCCGGGCTGGTGCTCATCACGGGGATCTTCGGGCAACGCGTGGCGCGGCTCCATTTAGGAATCGTCCTCCCCCGCCGAGATGATGGAGGTCGCGAGCTTGCGCAGGTGCTTGAGCTGCTTATTTGTGGAGGCGTCGAGCGCCTCGTCCTCGGCAGCCGTGACGAGCTCTGCGAGCTGGCCGTGGGCCTTCGTGCCCTTCTTCGTGGAGGCGACGATTTGGCGGCGGCGATCGCGGGGGTCGCGCTCGCGCTTGGCCCAGCCACGTTGCTCGAGGGCGTCGATGAGGCGCACCATGTCCGAGGCGTCGATAGCCAGCGTGTCAGACAGGTGAGACTGGCTCGCCGCGGACTCCTCGACGAGGCACGTGAGTACCCAAAATTCGCGCAGAGTCGTCTCCTGCGAATTCAGCTGAGCCTCGACCATATCGCGGACGCGGCGGCGAAGGCGCTCGAGCTGAAACGACGGGGACTCCAGCAGAGCGGTAGGAATCGGGTGGTTTTTCGTGGAAGACATACCACCATACTAAGCCCAAATGATGGGTTGAAGCCAATTATTCGGCGGCGCTACTCCGTAGGAAGACCCTGGCTAACCCAAGCATTCGTGCCGCCTGCGACGTTGATTGCGTCCCAGCCGAGCGCCTGCTCGAGGTACTCCGCCACCTGCGCCGAGCGGCCGCCTGCCGCGCAAATGACGTAGATGTCCTTGTCTGGATCGATCTCTGCGTAGCGCTGCGGCACCTCGCCCATCGGAATGTGGGTGGCACCCGCGGCATGGACCTGGTTCCACTCGTCGTTTTCGCGGACATCGATAAGCTGCGCGCCTTGCGGCACGTCTTTCGGTTCTACTTCTTTCATGCGGGCTAGCCTACCTTTTCGTGTGAATGCTCGTTTCAGACTTATGGGTAGTGTCCGATCGGGCTTAAATAAAAATCATGTACCGACGTTCCTTTTTGGGCCGTGACCGGCCTTGCCAGCGAGACGTTCTTCGCCGCATGTTCTTCTTCTGAATCCACTTCCACATCCACTTCTTCTGCCGCCTCCACGACTGCTGCCTTCCCAGGCGAATGGCAGCACGACGACGGCAACGACCGAGATGAACCTGGCGCTCGCCCTCGACATGATGGACCGCAACGTCGAGTTCGAGGCCGTTTGGGGCCAAGGCCATACGATGGCGGAGCTTACCGGCGATGGCGACTTCGACTTCATCGAGTGGGTGGGCTCCCTTTAGTCGCGGGCCGTTCCTTGCGAAAACACCACCCAAAATTCTTGTGGCAAAAGGATTTTCGCAAGGAACGCAAACGGGCGTCCTGGTTCCTTGCGAAAATCAGAAATTTCCTTGCCGTTTAGAATGAATTTTCGCAACGAGTTGGAAGACTTGCACTGCGAGGCCGTCGGAATCCAGTTATTGTGCAATGGCAATTGAAGAATCTCGGGGGAGGAATACATGCAACGCCACCGTATTGCTAAAGGATTTTACGTCGACAACGAACTCACTCCGGCTATAGTCGCTCAGGCCATTGCCGAGAAATATCCGACGGCGGTTTTCACAGGCCGAACCGCTGCGCAGATTTATGCGCAACAACCGCTTACGTTTCCGCTCGATGTAGCAACACCACGGTTGATGGCAAAGTCGGACTACTATGTCGCCCACCGCACGACGGTCCTCAACGCACACGATTTCCTTGGCCACAGAGTCCATACGCCGGTGCTCGCCACGCGCGTCATGGAGAAGCCGGAAGCACACGCGCTGCTGGAGAAGGTGTACGCAGGCCGCACCGGGCGGGACCGGCTCGAGCGGCACCTGAGCTACGTGGGCACGCTGCCCAAGAAGTGCCGCGTGTTCCTTAAAACGGCCGCGTTGTTTACGGACTCCGGCGCGGAAATCACGGTGGCGCACGCCCTTAAAGCGCGTGGGCTCGAGGTGGAGAGCAACGTCCAGATTGGCCCGTACTTCTGGGACCTCGTGCTGCCCAAGGAAAAGATCGCCATCGAGATCAACGGCTTCGACTTCCACAAAGACCGCCAAGCCGTGGTGCGTGACCACTGGAAGAATAATGACGCGGTCCTGCGCGGCTGGACGACGCTGCGGTATACAGGCAGCTGCGTCGCGCACCACCTCGACGAGATCGTGGAGCAGGTCTTCACGGCTCGCACACCGAATTGGAACGCGTGGGCGCATAAGCTCGCGAGCGCGTGGCACGTCGTATTTCGAGGCTTCGACGGGCCGATCCGCGACTACTAAAACGCGAAAACCCCGCTCCAAGGAGCGGGGTAAGAGCGAAGATTTACTTGTGGCGCTCGATAGCTTCCTGCAGGATCTTCTCAGCCTCGGCCTTGTCGCCCCAGCCGGAGCCGGTGACTTCCTTGTTGGGCTCCAGGTCCTTGTAGTGGACGAAGAAGTGCTCGATCTCGTCCTTGATGGACTGCTCAACATCGTTGATGTCCTGGTAGCGCTCCCAGCGCGGGTCGTCGATGACGCAGAGGAGCTTGTCGTCGCCGCCAGCCTCGTCCGTCATCTTGAATACGCCGAGGATGCGAGCCTCTACGATAACGCCCGGGAACACCGGCTCCGGGAGGATGACGAGGGCGTCGAGCGGGTCGCCGTCTTCGCCGAGGGTCTGGTCGATGAAGCCGTAGTCAGCCGGGTAGGCCATCGGGGTAAACAGGTAGCGGTCGAGGTAAACCTTGCCGGTCTCGTGGTCGACCTCGTACTTGTTACGGGAGCCCTTAGGGATCTCGACGGTGACTTCAACGTTCACGGTTGTCCTCCATGTCAGTAGTGGTTAGCGTTTGCTGCTCACATCATACCCGCTAGGGTTAAGGCAATGAGTACAAAGCGTGTGTGGTGGTGGTCCGCAGCCGGCGTCGTGGCTGTGGCCGTGGCGGCGACGGCGGCGACCGGTGTGGCGGTCCAGCGCACCTACGGGGACCTGGATCACGGCCAGGCCTTTGAGGCGCCGGCGCCGGCGAATCCGCTCCAGCCCGCCCAGCCTGCCGATGCCCCTTTGGGCGACGTCGCAGGCCGCCTCACCGAGCTTGCGCGCGATAACGAGGCTTTGGGTAACTTCGGCGGCCAGGTCATCGACACAGCGACGGGGGAGGTCGTGTGGGACCAGGACGGGACTAAGGCGCTGCTTCCGGCGTCGAGCACGAAGGTGCTCACGCTCGCGGCGGCGACGTGGGAGCTGGGCGAGGATGACCGGATTACGACGGAGATCGTGCGCGGAGACAATAACGCGGTCATCATCAAGGCCGCGGGCGACGTGTGGCTCACGCTCGCGCAACTCGACGCCGCGGCCGCGCAGATCAAGGAAGCCATGCCCGAGGTGAGCGGGGTGTTCATCGACACACGCGCGTGGGCCGGCGACGATCAGGCGAAGGGGTGGGATCCGGAGAATGTCGATGGCGGCTTCGTCGCGCCGATGCAGCCGGCCATGGTTTTCGGCGGACGCCTGGGCGCGGCGACGGGCGACGTGCCGCGCAGCCACACTCCGGCGCTCGACGTGGCGAACCTGCTGGCCAAGCGCCTGGGCGTGACGACGGTGGGCATGAGCGAGGCTCCCGATGCCGCCGCACCCGTCGCGACCATCGAGTCCGAGCCGCTGTCCGTGCGCGCCGAGGAGGCCGGGAAGGACTCGGATAACGTCATGGCCGAGGCTATCGGCCGCGAACTCGCCGTCGCGCGCGGCAAGGAGGCATCGTTTGCGGGCGCTGCGGAGGCGACGCTCGAGGTGCTCGGCGAGCACGGCGTCGATACCTCGCAGGTCTTTATCGCAGACAACTCGGGCTTGAGCGAGGTGAACCGCATCCCGGCGGACGTGCTCGCGGGAATCATGAACCAGGCGGCGACGGAGGACGCGCTGCGCCCGCTGCTTGGCTATCTGCCGGTGGCCGGCGGCGACGGCACGCTGTACACGCGGTATACGGATCTCGCGGGACGCGGCTACGTGCGCGCGAAGACGGGCACGCTCACGGGGACCTCGGCGCTGACGGGCATCGTGCCGGGGCAGTCGGGCCATGTCTTTGCGTTTGCGTTCCTCGTCAACGACGGCGACATCCTGGCCGCGCGCGCGGCACAGGATGAGCTGGCTTCGGCTTTGCGGGAGTTCTAGTGGATCCGTTCTGGCCGCGGAAGTCGCCGCATTTCGCGCGGCTGCGCGCGGCCGTGCGGTCCGTCGCGCGTGAGCATCCGCGGCTTTCCGTGGGACTGTCGGGCGGGCCGGATTCGCTGGCGTTGGCGGCGGCACTCGCCGCGGAAAAGCGGGGCGAGATCGTTGCCGTGTGCGTCGACCATCAGCTGCAGGAGGGCTCGCGCGCGGTCTCGGAGGAGGCGGCGCGCCAGGCACGCGCGTGGGGACTCGCCGCGAAGGTCGTCGCCGTCGACGCCGGGCGCGGCGAGGCGGAGGCGCGGGTCGCGCGGTACCGAGCGCTCGCGGCCGAGGGCGTGCCGGTCTGCGTCGCGCATACCGCCGAGGACCAGGCCGAGACCCTGCTGCTCACCGCCCTGCGGGGGCAGACTGGCGGGATGGCGCCGCGCGCCGAGATCGAAGGCTGTGTGGTGCTGCGCCCGCTGCTCGAGGCGCGCCGGGCTGACACGGAGGGCGCATGCAGAGAACTTGGCGTCGAGCCGTGGCGCGACCCGCACAACGAGCGCGCGGACTTCCGGCGGGTGCGTATTCGCCGCGAAGTCCTGCCGTTGTTCGGCGACATCGTGGGCGGCGACGCCGTCGCCCCGTTGGCGCGCGCGGCCGCGCAGACGGTGGACGACGACGTGGCGTTAGATACGGCGCCGACCGATGATTGCGCCGAGCTCGCAGCCCTGCCTGCGGCGCGCCGCCGCCGCGCGATTGCCGCCTGGCTCCAGGCGTCGGGGGCGCCGGTGACGGGGTGGGGGATTGAGGGCATCGGAAAGCTGTGTACGGATTGGCATGGCCAGGGTGGCATTGCGGTGGGCGCAAGGTTGGAAGTCAGGCGCGTTGGTGGCAAACTGGCACTATTGCATCAGCTGTAAAAACCAAGGAGCCAGCCCCTCATGCATGACACCAAGGACTTTCGGGTCCCGGCTAACCCGTACGGCGACGACCTCGAAGCCGTCCTTCTCGACGAAGCGACCATCAAAGCCCGCGTGCAGGAGATGGCGGACAAGGTCTCCGCGAAGTACGCGGATAACGAGGAAGACCTCATCCTCGTGTGCGTGCTCAAGGGTGCGGTGTTCTTCCTCTCCGACTTCGCGCGTGCGCTCAGCATTCCGTCCCAGCAGGAATTCATGGCGGTGTCCTCCTACGGCAACGCGACGTCGAGCTCGGGCGTCGTGCGTATCTTGAAAGACCTCGACCGCGATATTCAGGGTAAGGACGTCCTCATCGTCGAGGACATCATCGACTCTGGTCTCACGCTCAGCTGGCTCATCCGCAACCTGCAGGGCCGCCGCCCGCGCAACCTTGACGTGGTGACGCTGCTGCGCAAGCCAGAGGTTGTCAAGGTGGAGATTGACATGTTTGACGTCGGCTTCGACATCCCCAACGAGTTTGTCGTGGGCTACGGCCTCGACTACGCGGAGCACTACCGCGACCTGCCGTTCGTGGGCACGCTGAAGCCGGAAGTATATTCGGACTAGACTCTCTTCTTAATGAAAAATTCCAGCATCGTCCGCTACGGCGCGATCGCGGGCCTCGTGCTCATCGCGCTGTACGCGTTTACGTTCTTTACTAATGACTCGCGTTCCTACATGCAGGTCGACACCTCCGTGGCGTTGACCCAATTGCAGGACAAGAATGTCGCGGAAGCCCAGATCGATGACCGCGAGCAGCAGGTTCGTCTCAAGCTGCGCGAACCCGTCAGGGTCGAGGAGCGCGACGGCGTCGAAGAGGTCATCGCCAAGTACCCGGCCCGCGCCACCGAGCAGGTCTTCAACGCCGTGAAGGATTCCGGCGCGGAGAAGTACCAGACGAAGGTGACGCAGGAGTCCTTCATCGGCTCGATGATTTCTTTCATCCTGCCCATGCTCATCGTCTTCGGTCTGCTCTTCTTCTTTATGTCGCGCATGCAGGGCGGCGCCGGTGGCCTGTTCGGCATTGGCGGCTCCAAGGCCAAGGAGCTCACCAAGGACATGCTCACCAACACGTTTGAGGACGTGGCCGGTGCGGACGAGGCCGTGGAAGAGCTCATGGAGATCAAGGACTTCCTCGAGGACCCGGAACGCTACCACGCGCTCGGCGCGAAGATTCCGCGCGGCGTCCTGCTCTACGGCCCTCCGGGCACCGGTAAGACACTGCTCGCGCGCGCCGTCGCAGGCGAGGCGGGCGTGCCGTTCTTCTCCATCTCGGGCTCTGACTTCGTGGAGATGTTCGTCGGTGTCGGTGCCTCCCGCGTGCGCGACCTGTTCAAGCAGGCCAAGGCGCAGTCGCCGTGCATCGTCTTCATTGACGAGATCGACGCCGTGGGTCGTTCCCGCGGTGGCGCTAGTACCGGCGGCGGCCACGATGAGCGCGAGCAGACTTTGAACCAGCTCCTCGTGGAGATGGACGGCTTCGGCGACCGCGAAGGCGTCATCCTCATCGCGGCGACCAACCGCCCGGACGTCCTCGACCAGGCGCTGCTGCGCCCGGGCCGCTTCGACCGCCAGATCCCGGTGACCAACCCGGATCTTGCCGGCCGCGAGAAGATTCTCGAGGTCCACGCCAAAGGTAAACCTTTGGCGAAAGATGTCGACGTCACGCAGCTGGCCAAGCGTACCGCCGGTATGTCCGGCGCGGACCTGGCGAACGTCCTCAACGAGGCGGCGCTGCTCACGGCGCGCATCGGCGGAAATGTCATTACGGCGGACGCGTTGGAAGAGGCCACGGACCGCGTGGTGGGCGGCCCGCGCCGCCAGTCCAAGATCATCTCCGAGCACGAGAAGAAGGTCACCGCGTACCACGAGGGCGGCCACACGCTCGCCGCGTGGGCGATGAAAGACATCGAGCGCGTGTATAAGGTGACCATCCTCGCGCGCGGTCGCACCGGCGGCCACGCCATGACGTCCCAGGAAGACGACAAGGGCATGTACACGCGCGACGAACTCTTCGCGCGCCTCGTCTTCGCCCTGGGCGGCCGCGCCGCGGAGGAGCTCGTCTTCGGCGCGCCTACCACGGGTGCGTCCTCGGATATCGAGAACGCCACGAAGATCGCGCGTGCCATGCTCACCGAGTACGGCTTTAGCCCGGAGCTTGGCACCGTGAAGTACGGTCAGGAACAGGGAGACCCGTTTGCCTACGGTGGGGCCGGCGGCTCCATCGAGTACTCGGACGACGTCGCCAAGCGCATCGACGAGCAGATGCACTACCTGCTCGACCGTGCGCACGAACAGGCCTACGCCATCCTTGCGGAGCACCGCGATTACCTGGATAAGCTGGTGGAGCTGCTCCTCGAAAAGGAGACGCTGCGCCGCCCGGACCTCGAGGGCGTCTTCGACGGCATCGTGCCGCGCGAGTCCTTCGACGTCTTCGAGGGCGAAGACGAGCGCTTCCCGCAGCAGGCCGGCCGCGAGCCCATTAAGACTCCGGTCGAGCTCGCCGAAGAGCGCGGCGAGGTGCTGCCCAAGCGCCGCACCCTGCTCGACGCCACTCGCGCCGCACGCGAGCGCCGCCTGGCCGGCAAGGTTCTGGCCGTCGGCGACGACGAGGAATACGGCTTTAACTTCGGCCGCGACGCCGGCGATATCGTCGACGATTACACCGAGGGCACCGAGCCCGAGTCCACCCAAGAGCCGACCGAGCTTGCCGATGCCCCCGCCGCGCCGGCACCGGAGGCTCCCGCGCCCGAGGCTTCCGCTTCGGAGCCGTCCACGGTTGCCTCCGAGCCGGAGGTTGTTGAGCCTTCGGAGCCGGTGAAGCCGAGCCCGAGCACCGATAAGACGACGGAGATTCCGGTCGTGCGCGACGCCGCGCCGCGGGGTCGCCACCACAACCCGCGCGCTGAGGACGCGCAGCCGGAAGAGACCAAGGAGCTTCCGCGCGACTGGGCACGCCCGTGGGGCAGCCAGGACGCGCCGAAGAATCCATACGCCGATGGCTCCGCGGACAGCAAGGGAGAGAAGAATGACTAATCCGGAGGCTACCGCTGGGAGCGACGCCCTGACCGAGGCCCTGACCGACGCAGCGGAGGGCGGCGCGACCCCGGACATCCCGGCGGTGCGTGCGTTCGACCAGGAGCGCGCGGAGGCCGCGGTGCGTGAGCTGCTCATTGCGGTGGGCGAAGACCCGGACCGCGAGGGTCTGCAGGAAACGCCGGCACGAGTGGCGCGGGCGTACCGCGAGACGTTCGCGGGCCTGCATGAGGACCCGACGGCGGTGCTGGCGAAGACGTTCGCGGAGGGCCACCAGGAGCTCGTGCTCGTGCGTGATATCCCGATTTATTCGACGTGCGAGCATCACTTGCTGCCGTTCTACGGCAAGGCGCACATCGGGTACATCCCGGGCAAGGACGGCCACGTGACCGGCCTGTCGAAGCTGGCGCGTTTGGCGGATATGTACGCTAAGCGCCCGCAGGTGCAGGAGAGGCTCACGAGCCAGATTGCGAACGCGCTCATGGACAAGCTCGGCGCGCAGTCGGCCATCGTGGTCATCGAGTGCGAGCACTTGTGCATGGCGGCGCGCGGCATCCGTAAGCCGGGCTCGACCACGACGACCTCGGCGGTGCGCGGCGGCTTTAAGAAGAACGCCGCCTCGCGCGCGGAAGTGATGAGCCTTATCCGCAGTTAATCCCAGGCGGCCGGACGCGTGAGCGTGTGGCCGCTTTTTAAGTACATGCAGTGCGACGTGAATGCTTTGACAGCTTTGAACGAAAGGAAGAACATGCAGCCGGCAGCCCGCGTGAGTGATGTGAGTGTCCCGGGGAGGACGTTGGTCATGGGAATCGTCAACGTCACGGAGGACTCGTTCTCCGATGGCGGGCGATGGTTAAACCACGAGACGGCGATTGCGCACGCGCGCGAGCTCGTCGCGGCGGGCGCGGACATGATCGACGTGGGCGGTGAGTCCACGCGTCCGGGCGCGGTGCGCGTGGAGGAGCGCGACGAGATCGAGCGCGTCGTGCCGGTGATCGAGGCGCTGCATGCGGAGGGTATTCGCACGTCTGTGGACACCATGCGTGCGGCGACGGCGGCCGCGGCGGCTGCAGCGGGCGTGGATATGGTCAACGACGTCTCGGGCGGCCTCGCGGATCCGGAGATGTTCGCCGCGATGGCGGATGCGGGCCGGACGGTGTGCCTCATGCACTGGCGGACTGAGAAGTTTGGCTCCGCGGCGGGCACCGCGAACCACGGCGGGGATGTCGTGCGCGATGTGCACCAGGTCTTCGACGAACTCGTCGCGGCCGCGGTAAAGGCGGGCGTGCGCGAGGACGCGATTGTGCTCGACCCGGGTTTGGGGTTTGCGAAGAGCCCACAGGATAACTGGGCGCTGCTCCACGCGCTGCCGGAATTCCTGGACGGACCGTTCCCGTTGCTCGTGGGAGCCTCGCGCAAGCGCTTCCTCGCCGCCGTGCGTGCGGACCGCGGCGCGGAGTCCAATCCGCTGCTTGCAGACCCGGCGACGGCGGCGGTGACGGCGATTTCGGCGCACCTCGGCGCGTGGGGCGTGCGCGTCCACGAGGTGGGCGCCTCGCGCGATGCCGTGGATGTGGCGGCAGCCTGGGCGCGGGGGAAGGACTACGCGGGAGGAGAGGGGGCATCGGGAAGCTATGCGAACGGTGCGGACCACGGGACAGTAGCAACGACGGCGCTAGGAAAGGCGAAATAATGGCAGACCGTATTGAACTCACCGGCCTGGAGTGCTTCGGCTACCACGGTGTCTTTGACGAGGAGAAGCGCATGGGGCAGCCGTTTATCGTGGATATCACGTGCTGGCTCAACTTTGCGGAGGCGGCGGCGGACGATGACCTCACAAAGACCATCAATTACGCGGAGCTCGCAGAGGTCGCGGCGGAGGTCGTGGAGGGACCTGCGCGGGACCTCATCGAGACGGTCGCCACGGACGTGGCCAATGCCGCCATGCGACGCTTTGAAGAGCTTTATGCTGTAGAGGTCACCATTCATAAACCCAAGGCGCCCATCCCGCGCACGTTTGGCGATGTCGCGGTCGTGGCGCGCCGTTCCCGAAAGGGGAAGTAAAGCATGCACGCAGTCCTGTCTATCGGGTCCAACATGGACGATCGCGTGGCGCTGCTGCGCAGCGTCTTTGACGAGTTCGCCGGCCAGATTGTGGCGGCCTCGCCGGTCTATGCCACCCCGCCGTGGGGCGTGGAGAACCAAGACGAGTTCTTGAATGCCGTGCTCATCGTCGAGGTTGAAGAAACGCCGCTCGGTCTGCTGCGTCGTGGCCAGCGCCTCGAGGCGGCGGCGGAGCGCAAGCGCATCCAGAAGTGGGGTCCGCGCACGCTGGACGTGGACATCGTGGACATCTCGTCGTTTACGTCGACGGACCCGCGCCTTGTGGTTCCGCACCCGTATGCCCGCGAGCGCGCCTTCGTGCTCGTGCCGTGGCTGGCGGCGGATCCTGATGCGACGCTGGCGGGCACCCCGCTAGACACGCTTATCGCGGATCTTGACCCAGAAGAGGTCGCTGCCATTCGTCCCTTGGGGCCCATCGAGGAGCTCTAGATGCAACGTACGTCTTTGCCTGCGCTTATTGGCACCGCCGTGTTTGTGGCGGCCGCCGTCGCCATCGTTATCCCGCGGCTCTACGGCTACATGGGAACCATCCCGCTCACCGTCTCCATCACGCTGTGGCTCATGGCCATTGTGTGCGCGGTGCTGGCGTGGCGCGTGCGCGAAGCAAAGAAGGACGATACGCACGGCATTGGGCTGGATACCTCGCAGCTCAACCCCATGACGATTACCAACTTCATGCTGCTGGGCAAGGCGTCCGCGTGGACCGGCGCCATCGTGGGCGCGGCGTATGCGGGCGTGGCCGTGTACGTCATTCCGCATGCCCACGAGCTCGTGGCTGCGGCCGAGGACGTCCCCGGTGTTCTCGCCAGCCTGCTGGGCGGCGCTGCCATGGCGGTGGCTGGCGTTGTCCTCGAACGCTACTGCGAGGTACCGCCGCCCGCGGATGGGGCGGCGGCGTAGACACCTAGCGCAGGATGTCACGCTCGGTGCGGGTGAGGACCTCGACGGCCTTGTGCTGGACCGCGTTGTGTGCCTGGAACCTGCGTCGGTGAGACGCACGACCACGAAGCGTCCGCGAATGGGGGTGCATCCCCGTGTGTGGGCACGCCCGGCTCAAGGGCACTGTGGGGGAGGAAACGCGGTAGGGTTTAAGGCTTAGGACATGCGCGTAGGCCCTGCCATCCATGCGGGTGGGGTGTGCGGGCACGAAGGACGCACACGGTAGGTTGGTGACCATGACTTCCACACAGCAGCAGGAATTCCCGGACAAAGACGGCGCGCAGTCCGCGCCCGAGTCCGGAACCGCGACCACCCGCGCACACTGGGCGCTCATTGCGCTCGTGGTCCTCGCCGTCGTCGCGACCATCTTGATGCTGATCTCGGGCTCTGCCGCAGCGATGAAGCTCGCGCTCGTCGCCGCGTTGTGGGCCGCCGTGCTGGGCTTCTTCCTCGTTACCCGCTACCGCCGCGAGACCGCGCAACGCGAGCAGGAGCTCGTCCTGCGCGAGGAGCTCTACACCGCCGAGCTGGATAAGCTCCGCGCCGAGAAGTCCGCGCTTGAGGGCGCCACGCCTGGCGATTCGGAGCTGCTTGCCGATATCAAGCACGAGCTGCAACAGATCCGCACGCAGCTTGAGGAGCTCTCCGGCCGCGACTTCACCTACGAGCCGGCCGCCCTCTATGCCGAGGCCCGCCGCATTGCGGAGATTGAGTACAAGGTCGGCGCGACGGAGGAGCCCAAGGTCGCCTTCACCCAGTCTTCCGCGGGTGCGCCGTCTGCCGATGCCATCGCGGGCCGCGTCGGCACCCAGCCCAGCGCCAGCTCGCGCCACGACAACCCGCTCTCCGAGCTCATCCGCGAACGCGAGGCCGCCGGCACCGATACTCCGACCCGTCGCCACGGTGCGCATGAGACACCGGAGACTGCTGCTGCTGCTGCTTCATCTGCATCCGCATCCGCGCCTCAGGCGGACACTGCGTCGAAGCCTCAGGCCGCGTCCGCGGCGTCCTTCGTTTCTGAGCAGACGCCGCACGCGCCGACGTTCTCCACGCAGCGCAGCCCCGAGTCCACGTTCAGCACCGGTTCCTTCCAGGCCGTGCGCTGGGACCAGGGCGGCGTGGACACGAACGTGACGCCGAAGGCCTCCACCACGGCGCATTCCGCGGCGAAGAAGACGGAGCCGGCCACGGCGCAGGACGCCAAGGCCGCAGACGCTGCACAGGATGCTGGGCAGGACTCAGCGCAGGACTCAGCGCAGGACGCGAAGAAGGCTGAGGCTGCGGCCTCTGCGGGACGGCGTGGCCGTCGCCGCAGCGACGCTGGCCGCGAGGGTGCGGTCTCCGTGGCGGAGCTTATGGCCCAGATGAAGAAGGGGAAGTAGATGCCCGCACCGCGCATGCGGATTGGGATCTTCGGTGACTCGGCGGCGGGCCAGGAGCTAGCGGCCGGGCTGGCTGCGGCTGGGCACGCGCTCGTGCGCATCGACGCCCTCACGGATTGTGCGGAAGTCGACGCACTCATCCTCGCTATCCACGCGACGCAGCTGCCGCGCGCTGTCGAGGCCGTGGAGACCTACATCGCGAACGGGCAGATCGTTATTCACACCGCGCTCGCCGCAGGTGTGCAGGTCCTCGACCCGTTGGAGACGCGCGGCGCCGTGGTCGTGGCGGCCGCACCCGTGAGCGTGAATCGCTGGGCCGTGACGACGCTCGATGAGCTCGGGGAGACCATCGCCGGGCTGCTGCTCGGAGAGATGGGCGCGACCGCCATCGCGAAGACCGATGCGGAGCGTGCGACGTTGGCCAGCCGGGTCGCGTATGCGAAGATGCTCGCGCGGCTCACCGCGGATGCGCGCCGGGAGGTCGAGCTCCTCATGGACGAGGAGACTCAGCCGGGCGCGGACATTGACCCTGCGGAGGTCATTGATGGCTACCGCTACATTCACGAGCCGGGTCTGCGGCGCTCCTACTTGGAGGTCGCGCGGCGCTTCGGCGAGGTCGAAGAGGCCGAGGATATTGAGATGTGGGCACTACAGGAGGAAAACAGATGAGCTTCGAATTGGGCGTGGCGACGGTCCTCGACGACGAGTCTCGGGTCGCGCTGGTTGCGCGGGCCTATAAAAAGTTGGGCAAGCCCATCGTCCTTGTCCCCCTAGGTTCCGGCATTCACGCAGGCCACGTGGCACTCGTCCGCGCGGCCGAGGCCATTCGTGGCGGCATCGTCATTGTTGCGGTGGAAACGCTGGGAGAGGGTGACCAGGAGCTGCTCGCGCGCGAAGGCGTCGACGTCGTGTGGGTCTACGTCCCGGACGCGCCGCGCACGCTTGTCCTGCCCGTCGACCACGGCCTGGAAAACACGACAGAACTCGCGACGTCGCTCACGCGCGCGCTGCGGCTCATCAATGCCGTGGGCGCGACGGACGTCGTGGCGGGGGAGAAAGACTACGAGGAGCTGCTCGCGCTCAACGCGGCGCTCCACGATCTGCACCTGGGCGTGCGCCTGCAGGGCGTGCCTACGGTCCGTATGCCGGACGGGGTGGCGATGAGCCTGCGCAACGCGGGCGTGGCCGAGGACGCGCGCGAGCAGGCGGAGGCGCTCTCGGCAGCGCTCACCGCTGGGGCCCATGCCGCGGAGCACGGCGCGGAGGCTGTCCTCGACGTGGCGCGCTCCGTGCTCGGGGCGGCCGGGGTGGAGCCCGAGTACCTCGAGGTCCGCGGCCGTGACTTGGGACCGGCGCCGGAACAGGGTGACGCCCGCCTCCTTGTCGCGGCGACCGTGGGCGGCGTGCGGCTCATCGACAACGTGGGCCTGCCGCTGGGCATCGGCTTCCGGAATCTCGAGGAATACGAGGCGCAGCAGGAAGCGCAGCGCGAGGCCGCACGCGCCGAAGAAGACCAGGCCTAGCCAGAGCTGGATTTCAGAACAACGAAGCCGTTAGATCCACGCGGATCTGACGGCTTCGTTGTCGTGAGTTTCCTCGCTACTCGGCGGCGGGGGCTGCGGCAGGCTTTGGCTGCTTGGGCGAGCGCGTGCCAAAGACGCCGAAGATGCCCAGGAGTGCGATGAGCGTGATGAGCGCGCCGGCACCGAGGAGGCCCCAGCGGATCCAGTGGATGAGGTTCGTGTGGTGGAACTTCTTGGTCTGCTCGAGGAACGCTTGGGTGTCTTCCTCGGAGATGGAGGAGTTGAACGTGAGTGCGTTCTGGGTCTCCACGCCGTCGTCCTTGGCGTAGAAGTCCTTGATGGATACGTCGAGGTCCACGATCATGCCTGAGACTTTGTCTACGTAGAAGTCACGCTGGGCGGAGTGGAAGAGGTACTCCGTGCCGTCCTCGCCGGAGAGCATGGTCTGATAGGTGTTGTACTTCTTTGCCACGTTCGTAGGCTCGATGTCCTGGTGGTAGCGATAGATGGTGCGCCCATCCATCTCCATCTCTTCTTCGAAGACGGCGGGGGCGGAGTCGCGCAGCGTCTCATCGAATACGTCGTAGGAGGTTTTCTCCGCGCCGGCGGGGAACTTCCACCACAGGCCGGTGACCGGAACGGTGCTGACGGGAGTAGCCATGGTGTGGGACACGGCGGCATCGGCAAGCGCGTCGCCAGTGAGGCGATCGATGGGGTAGGACCAGACCTGCGCGGTGATGAGGCGGTCCTTTTCCTCCTGCAGGCTCGAGCGCATCCACGACGAGCCGACGCGGAGGGTGACCTGCTCGTCATCCGCGGGCTCCTGGAGCGCGACGTGCCATTGCGCGGTGACGGGTACCTGGAGCTGGCGGCCGTCCTGGAGGAGGCGCGTGGTGGCGTTCTCGTCCGTCATTGTCCACGTCGTGTGCTCCAGATCGAGCGGCAGAGTGGGCTCGGCCTCGATGAAGGCCGGAGCGGCGAGACCGGCGGAAAGGCCGGCGACACCTACTCCGAGCAGGAGGGCGGAGGCGACGCGGGAGGTTGGCAACATGGTGTTTCATCCTAGCGGCCGGGCGGTCACGGCTGAAAGTGCCACGGCGGGCCCTGACCGGCGTGTCTTGGATCGGTTCCAGGGGGCGGTGGTATATTTCCGAAGTGCACACCGCATGAGACGGCGCGACGAGAGTCTACGCCCCGTGCGTGAAGTGAGATGGCCGCCCCGCGCGGTCCAGTACCGCCTTGTCGCACCTATGTGTGGGGCTGGACAATAGGCGGAAATTCAACTATGCTAGTTCGTTGCGCTGGAATCATTTTCAGATGTGCGCTGACACCTTGTACAAAACCCATTTGACAAGGTGATTTTGTGCTCTTTTCTTACAGTGATTCCACAGCAGACCAATTGCTAAATCTACCAGCGGTTTCGGGCCAATCACAGCAACGGAGTGGTTGAATCCCGGTTCCGCGTGAGGTGCTGGAAGGACCCATCTTGGCAGTCTCGCGCCAGACCAAGTCAGTGGCTAATATTCCCGGAGCCCCGAAGCGTTACTCGTTCGCGAAAATCAGCGAACCCATTTCGCTTCCGGGCCTCCTCGACGTACAAATTGATTCCTACGCCTGGCTCATTGGCACGCCCGAGTGGCGCGCCAAGCAGCAGGAGGAGCGCGGCGCCGACGCCCGCGTGACCAGCGGCCTGGAAGACATCCTGGAAGAGCTTTCGCCCATCCAGGACTACTCCGGCAATATGTCGCTGTCCCTGTCTGAGCCGCGTTTCGAGCCGGTGAAATACACCGTCGACGAATGCAAGGAAAAGGACATTAACTACTCTGCGCCGCTTTATGTGACGGCAGAGTTCATCAACAATGACACCCAGGAGATCAAGACCCAGACGGTGTTCATCGGCGATTTCCCGATGATGACGGAGAAGGGCACCTTCATCGTCAACGGCACCGAGCGTGTCATCGTCTCCCAGCTGGTGCGTTCCCCGGGCGTCTACTTCGACCGCTCCATCGATAAGTCCACGGAGCGTCCGCTCCACGCCGTCAAGGTCATCCCGTCCCGCGGTGCATGGCTCGAGTTCGACGTGGACAAGCGCGACACCGTCGGTGTCCGTATCGACCGCAAGCGTCGCCAGCCGGTGACGGTGCTGCTCAAGGCCCTGGGGTGGACCGAAGAGCAGATCCGCGAGCGCTTCGGCTTCTCCGAGCTCATGATGTCTACCCTCGAGTCCGACGGTGTGTCCAACACCGATGAGGCTCTGCTGGAGATCTACCGCAAGCAGCGCCCGGGCGAGCAGCCCACCCGCGACCTTGCGACCTCCCTGCTGGAGAACTCCTTCTTCCGTGCGAAGCGTTATGACCTCGCTAAGGTCGGCCGTTACAAGGTCAACCGCAAGCTGGGCCTGGGCGGCGACCACGACGGTCTCATGACCCTGACCGAGGAAGACATTGCTGTCACCCTCGAGTACCTCGTGCGCCTGCACGCGGGCGAGCGCGAGATGAAGGCGCCGAACGGCGAGATGATCCCTCTCCACACGGACGACATCGACCACTTCGGTAACCGTCGTCTGCGCACCGTGGGCGAGCTCATCCAGAACCAGGTTCGCGTGGGCCTGTCCCGTATGGAGCGCGTCGTGCGCGAGCGCATGACCACCCAGGATGCCGAGTCCATCACCCCTACTTCGCTGATCAACGTCCGTCCGGTCTCCGCGGCTATCCGCGAGTTCTTCGGTACCTCCCAGCTGTCGCAGTTCATGGACCACAACAACTCACTGTCTGGTCTCACGCACAAGCGTCGCCTCTCCGCACTGGGCCCGGGCGGCCTGTCGCGTGAGCGCGCCGGCATTGAGGTCCGCGACGTTCACCCGTCGCACTACGGCCGCATGTGCCCGATCGAGACTCCCGAGGGTCCGAACATTGGCCTCATCGGCTCGCTCGCGTCGTACGCACGCGTCAACGCCTTCGGCTTCATCGAGACCCCGTACAACAAGGTCGTTGACGGCAAGATTACCGGCCAAGTCGAGTACCTCACCGCTGATGAAGAGGACCGTTACGCAATTGCGCAGGCCGAGGTCGAGCACGACGCTGACGGCACGATCACCGAAACCCGTATTGAGGTCCGCCTCAAGGACGGCGATATCGGAGTGACCGACGCTTCCGGCGTCGATTACGTGGACGTGTCCCCGCGCCAGATGGTCTCCGTTGCAACGGCCATGATTCCGTTCCTCGAGCACGACGACGCTAACCGCGCCCTCATGGGTGCGAACATGCAGCGTCAGGCTGTGCCGCTGCTGCGCTCCGAGGCCGCGTACGTCGGTACCGGCATGGAGCTGCGCGCGGCCTACGACGCGGGTGACGTCATCATCACCCCGAAGGCCGGCGTGGTCGAGAACGTCTCCGCAGACATGATCACCATCATGGATGACGAGGGTGTGCGTGACACCTACGTCCTGCGCAAGTTCGAGCGCACCAACCAGGGCACGAACTACAACCAGACCCCGCTCGTCTCCCTCGGCGACCGCGTCGAGGCAGGCCAGGTGCTGGCTGATGGTCCGGGTACCCACAACGGCGAAATGTCGCTGGGCCGCAACCTTCTCGTGGCGTTCATGCCGTGGGAAGGCCACAACTACGAGGACGCCATCATCCTCAACCAGCGCGTCGTGGAAGAGGACATCCTGACCTCTATCCACATCGAGGAGCACGAGATCGATGCCCGCGACACCAAGCTCGGTGCCGAGGAAATCACCCGTGAAATCCCGAACGTCTCCGAGGACGTCCTGCGCGACCTCGACGACCGCGGCATCATTCGCATCGGTGCGGACGTCCGCCCGGGCGACATCCTGGTCGGTAAGGTCACCCCGAAGGGCGAGACCGAGCTCACGCCGGAAGAGCGCCTGCTGCGCGCCATCTTCGGTGAGAAGGCTCGCGAGGTCCGCGACACCTCCATGAAGGTTCCGCACGGTGAGGTAGGCAAGGTCATCGGCGTTGCTCGCTTCTCCCGCGAGGATGACGATGAGCTGGCGCCGGGCGTGAACGAGATGATCCGCGTCTACGTCGCTCAGAAGCGCAAGGTCCAGGATGGCGATAAGCTCGCCGGCCGCCACGGCAACAAGGGTGTCGTGGGCAAGATCCTGCCGCCGGAGGATATGCCGTTCATGGAGGATGGCACCCCGGTCGACATCATCCTCAACACCCACGGTGTCCCGCGTCGTATGAACATCGGCCAGGTCCTCGAGGTTCATCTCGGCTGGCTGGCACACGCTGGCTGGAAGGTCGACGTCGACGATCCGGCTAACGCTGACCTGCTGAAGAAGCTGCCGGAGGAGCTTTACGACGTTCCGCCGGAGTCGCTCACCGCAACCCCGGTCTTCGACGGTGCCTCCAACGAGGAGATCTCCCGCCTGCTGGCTTCCTCGAAGCCGAACCGTGACGGCGACGTCATGGTTGATGAGCACGGCAAGGCCCGCCTCTTCGACGGCCGCTCCGGCGAGCCGTACAAGTACCCGGTTTCCGTCGGCTACATGTACATGCTCAAGCTGCACCACCTCGTCGACGAGAAGATTCACGCTCGTTCCACCGGCCCGTACTCCATGATTACTCAGCAGCCGCTGGGTGGTAAGGCTCAGTTTGGTGGCCAGCGCTTCGGCGAGATGGAGGTGTGGGCAATGCAGGCCTACGGCGCTGCCTACACCCTGCAGGAGCTGCTCACCATCAAGTCGGATGACGTCGTCGGCCGTGTCAAGGTCTACGAAGCCATCGTCAAGGGCGACAACATCCCGGATCCGGGCATCCCGGAGTCCTTCAAGGTGTTGCTCAAGGAGCTGCAGTCGCTGTGCCTCAACGTGGAGGTCCTCTCCACCGACGGCACGCCGATGGAACTGTCCGGATCTGATGATGACGACATGGACTCGCCGTCCCTGGGCATTAACCTGTCCCGCGACGAGCGCTCCGACGCCGACAACATCGCGTAAGTTACCGCATTCTGGTCTGGCCTTAAGCTTGCCGATGCCGCCTTCCCGCTACCGCGGTAAGGCGAAAGGTTCCATAAGGAAAGGAACCCATCGGACAAGCCCGGCCGGGCGATACAAAGACACAACTTTTAAGCCATCAATTCCTCAGAAAATTTAGAGGATGAAAGGGAGACATTACGTGTTTGACGTAAATCTCTTCGACGAGCTCCGTATCGGTCTCGCCACTGCTGACGACATCCGTCGTTGGTCCAAGGGTGAGGTGAAGAAGCCGGAAACCATTAACTACCGCACCCTCAAGCCGGAGAAGGACGGCCTCTTCTGCGAGCGCATCTTCGGCCCGACTCGCGACTGGGAGTGCGCCTGCGGTAAGTACAAGCGCGTCCGTTTCAAGGGCATCATCTGCGAGCGCTGCGGCGTTGAGGTGACCAAGTCCAAGGTGCGCCGTGAGCGCATGGGCCACATTGAGCTCGCCGCTCCGGTGACCCACATCTGGTACTTCAAGGGCGTTCCGTCCCGTCTGGGCTACCTGCTCGACATCGCGCCTAAAGATCTTGAGCGCATCATCTACTTCGCTGCCAACATCATCACGTCCGTCGATGAGGAGGCTCGTCACAACGACCAGTCCACTCTCGAGGCCGAGATGCTCCTGGAGAAGAAGGAGATCGAGGACGACGTCAACTCTGAGATCGCAGAGCGCGCCGCGAAGCTCGAAGAGGACCTCGCCGAGCTCGAGGCTGCTGGCGCCAAGGCCGACGCCCGCCGCAAGGTCCAGAACGCTGCCGACAAGGACATGCAGCACATCCGCGAGGACGGCGAGCGCCAGGTCGCACGTCTCGACGAAATCTGGAACACCTTCATCAAGCTTGCCCCGAAGCAGATGATCATCGACGACACGATCTATGAGGAACTCATCGATCGTTACGAGGATTACTTCACCGGCGGCATGGGTGCTGAGGCTATCCAGACCCTCATCCGCAACTTCGACCTCGAGGCCGAGGCCGAGATCCTCCGCGAGATCATCAACAACGGCAAGGGCCAGAAGAAGGTCCGCGCCTTGAAGCGCCTCAAGGTTGTCGCCGCGTTCCTGCGTTCCGGCAACGATCCGGCCGGCATGGTCCTCGACGCTATCCCGGTCATCCCGCCGGAGCTGCGCCCGATGGTCCAGCTTGACGGTGGCCGCTTCGCGACCTCCGACTTGAACGACCTCTACCGTCGCGTCATCAACCGCAATAACCGCCTCAAGCGCATGATTGATCTTGGTGCTCCCGAGATCATCGTGAACAATGAGAAGCGCATGCTGCAGGAGTCGGTCGACGCCCTCTTCGACAACGGCCGCCGCGGCCGCCCGGTCACGGGCCCCGGTACCCGTCCGCTGAAGTCCCTGAGCGACCTGCTCAAGGGTAAGCAGGGTCGTTTCCGTCAGAACCTGCTGGGTAAGCGCGTCGACTACTCCGGTCGTTCCGTTATTATCGTCGGTCCGCAGCTCAAGCTGCACGAGTGTGGTCTGCCGAAGCTCATGGCTCTCGAGCTCTTCAAGCCTTTCGTTATGAAGCGCCTGGTGGAAAACGATTACGCGCAGAACATCAAGTCCGCCAAGCGCATGGTCGAGCGCCAGCGCCCTGAGGTGTGGGACGTCCTCGAAGAGGCCATCTCCGAGCACCCGGTCATGCTCAACCGCGCTCCGACCCTGCACCGCCTGGGTATTCAGGCCTTCGAACCGAAGCTCGTCGAGGGTAAGGCTATCCAGCTCCACCCGCTGGCCTGTGAGGCCTTCAACGCTGACTTCGACGGCGACCAGATGGCAGTCCACCTGCCGCTGTCCGCCGAGGCTCAGGCTGAGGCTCGCGTGCTCATGCTCGCTTCGAACAACATTCTGTCCCCGGCGTCCGGTAAGCCGCTGGCAATGCCGCGTCTGGACATGGTTACCGGCCTGTACTACCTCACCATGGACAAGGGCTCGGACGAGATCGGCGGCGAGGGTCGTTACACGCCGGCTACCACCGATCAGCCGGCTACCGGTATTTTCTCCTCCTACGCTGAGGCTCTCATGGCTCGCGACCGCGGCGTCGTTGGCTTGCAGGCTCCGATCAAGGTGCGTATCTCGCACTTGCGTCCGCCGGCAGACATCGAGGCTGAGCAGTTCCCGGACGGCTGGAACAAGGGCGACACCTGGATGGCTGACACCACCATCGGTCGCATCATGTTCAACGAGCTGCTGCCGTGGAACTACCCGTACCTCGAGGGCGTCATGGTCCGTAAGGGCGGCTCCGATAACAAGGTCTTGCTCGGTGACGTCGTCAACGACCTCGCCAACAAGTACCCGATGATCACCGTTGCTCAGGTGCTGGACAAGATGAAGGACGCTGGCTTCTACTGGGCCACCCGTTCCGGCGTTACCATCACCATGGACGACGTTCTGGTCCTTCCGAACAAGCACGAGATCCTCGAGTCTTACGAGAAGGAAGCTCAGCGCATCGAGCGCAAGTACTACGAGCAGGGTGCGCTTACCGAGCGCGAGCGCTACGACCGCCTTGTCGAGCTGTGGAAGAACGCCACGGACGAGGTCGGTAACGCGGTCGAGAACCTCTACCCGGATGACAACCCGATTCCGATGATCGTGAAGTCCGGTGCTGCCGGTAACATGCGTCAGATCTGGACCCTGGCCGGTATGAAGGGCATGGTCGTGAACTCGCACGGTGACTACATCACCCGTCCGATTAAGACCTCCTTCCGCGAAGGCCTGTCCGTTCTCGAGTACTTCAACAACTCGCACGGCTCCCGTAAGGGCCTGGCCGATACCGCACTGCGTACCGCCGACTCGGGCTACCTCACCCGTCGTCTGGTCGACGTCGCGCAGGACGTCATCGTCCGCGAAGAGGACTGTGGCACCCGCCAGGGCGTTCGCGTCCCGATCGGCGAGGTTTCCGGCGACAAGGTCGTCATGCACGAGCTGTGGGAGACCTCCGCGTCTGGCCGCGTCGTTGCCTCTGACGTGAAGAACGAGGCCGGCGAGGTCATCGCCGAGGCCGGTTCTGACCTCACCGAGGAGCTCACCCAGAAGCTGCTCGACGCTGGCATCACCGACCTCAAGGTCCGCTCCGTGCTTACCTGCCAGACCCCGGCCGGTGTCTGCGCGAAGTGCTACGGCAAATCCATGGCCTCTGGCCAGCTGGTCGACATCGGCGAGGCCGTCGGCATCGTCGCCGCCCAGTCCATTGGTGAGCCGGGTACCCAGCTCACCATGCGTACGTTCCACCAGGGTGGTGTCGGTGGCGACATTACCGGTGGTCTGCCGCGTGTTCAGGAGCTCTTCGAGGCTCGTAACCCGAAGAACCGCGCCCCGATCGCTTCGGTCGACGGCACGATCTCCCTCTCTGATGAGGGCAACTTCTGGACGCTGACCATCACCCCGGACGACGGTTCGGACAATGTGGTCTACGAGAAGCTGTCGAAGCGCCAGGGCCTGGCTCAGGTCCGTCGCCCGATGGAGTCCAACCCGGACGCCATGATTGAGCGCTCTCTGCGCGATGGTGACCACGTCACCACCGGCGAGCGCCTCATGCGCGGTGCGGCTGACCCGCACGACGTCCTCGAGGTCCTCGGTCGCCGTGGTGTTGAGAAGCACCTCATCGACGAGGTTCAGGCCGTCTACCGTACGCAGGGTGTGGCCATCCACGATAAGCACATCGAGATCATCATCCGCCAGATGCTGCGTCGCGGTACCGTCATCGACGCGGGCTCCACGGAGTTCCTGCCAGGCACGCTGGTTGACCTCTCTGAGGCCAAGCAGGTCAACGCCAAGCAGGTCGCCGAGGGCGGCGAGCCCGCCCAGCTCCGTTCGGAGATCATGGGTATCACCAAGGCGTCGCTGGCCACCGAGTCCTGGCTGTCGGCCGCCTCCTTCCAGGAGACGACCCGCGTCCTCACCGACGCCGCTATCAACAAGCGCTCCGATCAGCTCATTGGCCTGAAGGAGAACGTCATCATCGGTAAGCTCATCCCGGCCGGTACCGGTATCTCGCGCTACCGCAACATCACCGTCAAGCCGACGGAGGCTGCCCGCAACGCGGCATACTCCATCCCGACGTACGGTGATTCCATCTACGGCGACGACGGGTTCGGTGAATTCACCGGCGCCTCCGTCCCGCTGGACGAGGACTTCACCTTCTAGTTCTCGCCCCAGCCCTGCCTGGCGCCACTGCCAGGCGGGCCAGCACTTCAAGCTTGGTTTGCTTTAATTTCGCGAAGCCCCGGCTTCCTTCGCCACCGCATGTGGCAGGGAAAGCCGGGGCTTTGTGCTGCGCTGTGACCGAAATAGGGCAGAATTACCATCTTTGGGAATGTCTACTCGCAATAGACATCGATAGTCGACTGATGGGCATGAAGCACTCCGCTGCCATCAAAAGCTGAAGGATGAAGCCAAACGAGGCAGTCTTGAATTTGAGGAAATCGCCCTTACTCGCCATGATGCCTACCGGGAGGGCAACACCACCCGAGCGCTCGGCAGATACCGCGAGATCGACGATGTGACAGCGAAAAAGGTCTTCGGTCAATGTGCGCAGGAACGAGGAAAGGGTGGGTGGAGATAATGGCCAAGACGTACACAGTTACCGCAGAAGGAGGCACGAGTGACGTGTGGGTGCTGGAATGCGCCGAGCTGGGAGCTGTGTCGCAGACTAAGCGACTAGCCCATGCCGCCGACGAGATCCGGGAAACCATGGCCTATTAGGCAGGAGTAAGCCCAGACGAACTCAACATCGTGGTTGAAGTCATTTTCCCCTCCAATAGCGCTGAGCTAAATCCACGCGCGGACAAGCAGCGCGAAGAAGCCGCACGGCTTACGGCTGAGGCGAAAGAAAGCACCCGTAAGCATGCTGTTGCGATGAAAGTCTGGAATGATGGTGCGCGACATGGGCGAAATTCTCAGCGTGTCCTATCAAAGGGCACAAAATCTTGCTAGCGCGTGAAGAAAAACTGTTGCCAGCTATTGCCCCATCCACGTGCTTTCGAGGGAGTGGTGGCTGTTAAGATAAAGATGTTTTCCACCCCATCGCCGGATTTGGCTAAGTGATGGGGGCAAACACCACTTAAATTTCACACGTGACACGGGTGCTCCGCGTAGGCGGGGCTGAGATGCCGCAGCAGCTAGCGAGTGACATGGACTCGCTCAGTGCTGCATCGGCGAACCGTCGAACCTGATCCGGATAATGCCGGCGATAAGGGAGGAATCATGAGCGCGACATCTGCGCCCGCAACCGCTACTACTTCGGCCCCGCGCCGCTCACTGCGCTGGCGCGTGGTGGACATCATTGTCGCCACCGTGCTGGCGGTGGCCTGCGGCCTCATCTTCGTTTTCTGGAACTCTGTGGGCTACGCCTGGTACATGGCCATGGATGCCCTCACGCCGGGCCTAGGCGGCCTGGCCACGGGTATCTGGTTGATTGGCGGCGTGCTGGGCGCGCTCATCATCCGCAAGCCGGGTGCGGCTCTCTACGTTGAGGTGCTCGCGGCATCGGTCTCTGCCGTGATGGGCAGCCAATGGGGCTGGTCCACCATTTACTCGGGCCTCGCCCAAGGCATCGGCATTGAGCTTGTCCTCATCGTTTTCGCATACCGCAGATTCGGCCTGGGCATCGCCATGCTTGGCGGCGCACTCGCCGGTGTTGGCGCGTGGTGCCTTGAGCTGTTTACCTCCGGCAACCTGGCTAAAGGACCGGAGTTCCTCATCATCTACCTGGTCTGCTTGATTATCTCGGGCGCTATCCTGGCCGGCGTCGTCGGCCACCTGCTAACGCGTGCCCTGGCGGCCACGGGTGCTCTCGACCGCTTTGCTGTAGGCCGCGAAGCCCGCGCCAAGTAGCCGCGTAGTTTTTGCTTGTCTATGACGACTCAGATCACCCTGCGCGGCTTCGGGTGGACCCACGCGGGCCGCGCGACCCCCGCATTGGACGATATTGACCTCGACATCGCCCCAGGCGAGCGAGTCTTGTTGTGCGGGGATTCCGGTTCCGGTAAATCCACGCTCTTGGCTGCGCTCGCCGGCGTTCTTGGTGGCGACGAGGACGGGCAGCAAGTAGGCCACCTCACCTTGAACCCGCAGACCCCGGCCGGGCTCGTTCTCCAGGATCCGGAATCGCAGGTTATTGCGGCCACTGTGGGCCGCGACGCGGCATTTGGCTGCGAGAATCTCGGCCTACCGCGCGCGGAGATATGGCCGCGCGTCGAACACGCCCTGGACCTCGTTGGCCTGGATGTGCCGCTTGACCACCCCACCCAACGCCTGTCCGGTGGACAGAAACAGCGCCTGGCGCTCGCCGGAGTCATTGCCATGGGCGCCGGGCTCATCTTGCTTGACGAGCCGACGGCCAACCTCGATCCACAGGGCGCGCGCGACGTGGTCGTGGCCGTCGAGCGGATCGTCCGTGCCACGGGAGCGACGTTGGTCGTGGTGGAACACCAGTATTCCGCGTGGTCCGGCCTGCTGGATCGCGCGGTGCGCCTGGACCGGGGGCGCATCGTCGAAGACGGCGCATACGGAGCGGTGACGGCCGCGCGCGCCGTCACCGGCTTGCCCGTCGCCGTGCCCGCCCCGGCAGATGCCGAGGCCGCGCTGTGGTCGAACAACCTTGTGACGCGTTTCGGCCCGCCCCGCAGTGTGCGTGTCCCGCAGGGGTATTCCACCGTCATCACGGGTGCGAACGGCTCTGGGAAAACCACGTGGTTGATGACCATGGCGGGCCTGCTTCCCAGCTGCGGCGGGGAGATTGGCGTGGCCGAGTCCGTGCGGCGCGGGCTGCGCGGCGAGCCTTCGACGTGGCGCTCGCGCGACCTGGCTCAGCGCCTGGGCGTCGTCTTTCAAAATCCAGAGCACCAGTTCGTCGCCCGCACCGTGGGCGAAGAGATGCGTGTCGGTCCGGGCGTGATGGGTACTTCCGATGCCGCCTCTCAATCGCGCGTGGGCGAGCTCCTCGAGCGCCTGCGGCTTACCCACCTCGTGGACGCAAACCCTTTTACTCTGTCCGGCGGAGAGAAGCGCCGGCTCTCGGTGGCTACGGCGCTCGTCGCCGCGCCGTCCGTGCTGCTGCTTGACGAGCCCACCTTCGGCCAGGATCCCACGACTTTTGCAGAGCTCGTGCGCATGTTGCGTGAGCTCGCGAACGAGGGCACGACGCTGGTCTCCATTACCCACGACCCGTTATTCTTGGCGGCGCTGGGTGACCACCGCGTGACCGTTAGCGCGCACACTGGCCAGGCGGGAGGCAGTACCCATGCCTAACCTCGTACGCGGCGTTAATCCGCTCACGCGCCTGGTGGCGACGTTCCTGGTCACCACACCGATCTTGCTGACCATTGACTGGCTCTCGGCCGCCGTGTCCGTCGCGGTGACGGTGCTTCTCGCTCCGCTGTGCGGGATGAGCTGGTCCCGGCTGGTACGCGCGGCGCTGCCGCTGTGGATCATCGCGCCGCTATCTGGGATATCCATGCTGCTCTACGGCAAGGAGGGCGGTGAGGTCTACTTCTCCTTCTGGCTGGTGACCGTCAGTGAGAATTCCGTGGGACTGGCGGGAGCCATCATGCTGCGTGTCTTTGCTGTCGCGTTGCCGGTGATTGTGCTGGCCCGCGATATCGACCCCACGGAGCTGGGCGACGGCCTCGCGCAAATCTGGCACCTTCCCTCCCGCTTTGTCATCGGCGCAGTCGCCGGCGTGCGCATGCTCACCCTGTTTAAGGATGATTGGGACTCGCTCGCTCGCGCGCGGCGTGCCCGCGGCATCGCGGACGTGGGGCGCATCCGGCACCTAGCCACCATGAGTTTTAGCCTGCTCGTCCTCGCACTGCGCCGCGGCGGCAAGCTCGCCACAGCGATGGAGGCCCGCGGCTTTGGGCGCCCAGCCCCGGGCGGCCGGGTGCGAACGTGGGCGGTGGCCTCGCACCTGCGTGCCCGCGATTGGTGGGTCATGGCCGCAGCCGTGGGGGCGGCGGCATTGCCCGTCATCATTGCGGTGGCCTGCGGAACGTGGCGTCTCTTTGGCCTCTAGCGATAGTTAAGCCGCAGCGCGCGGGGACTTAAGTCCCTTAGACTGGCAGGTACGACTTCCCTGGTGCGGCACCGCATGCCTGCGGTGGCGCGCCGTACACGCAAAGGATGGACAGCGCGAAACCTTTCGCGCGGACAACATGGACTTTGACAGTCAACTTGACCGACTTTTGACCGATACCCTCACCCTTGCGGCCTCGCGCAAGCGGCCGATGCGCCCCATGACGGTGCTCATCGACGGCCCCTCGGGCGCCGGCAAAACGTGGGCCGCGGCCTCCCTGGCCGAGCGCACGGGGTGGAGGGTCGTGCACCTCGATGAGTTCTATCCCGGCTGGCGAGGGCTGGCTGCAGGAGCCGAGATGGTGACCTCGCAGGTGCTGCGCGAACACAATCCGGGCTACTGGCGCTGGGACTGGGAGGCGAGCGCGCCGGGTGAATGGGCAGGACTCGACGTACGCGATGACCTCATCGTGGAGGGCGTCGGTGCCATCACCGAGGATTCCGTTGCCGCCGCCCGGGAGCGCGGCGGGGTGGTCACGCTCTTTATCGACGGCCCGCGCGAGGCTCGCCGCGCCCGCGCCCTCGAGCGCGATCCGGACTACGCGGAATGGTTCGAGACCTGGGAGACCCAGGAGCGCGAACACTTTGCGCGCCAGACTGTCGCGGCGGATCTGTCGTGGGTGTGGGACGCGGCCACGTGGGAGGCCGCACAGCGCGCCTCAGCCCGCGAGCGCTGAGGCGCGCCCCGGCCTGTAGTAGTCGGCGGCATCGACGTCGCGGGTGTGCTGGACCATTAGCTCCGGGTAGCTGTCGTCCGGCAGCGCACCGAAGACAAGCCGCACCTGCTCGCGCAGCTGCTCCAGGCGGCGCTCAATGATGGAGTTCGCCCATAGAGTCGTGCGCAGCTGCACGTGGGTCCCGTAGGCGCGCGGCGTGGTCGAGCAGCGCGAGCGATTTCCACATGCGCGCAGCCGTTGCCGGCGTGCAGCCGGCGAACTGCGGCAGGGCTCCGGCAGCGCCTTGGGGTCGAAGCCCACCCAGTCCGGGCGCGTGGCCTCGTCGTGCAGTAGCCGGAGAGCATGTCTAGATCATGGATGCGGAAATCGCCTTCACGGGGGAGCGGTCGGCCTCCGGAGAGGAGACCTCGGCCAGCCAATAGTTGGCGGTGAGCTTGCCCGTCGAGTTCACAATCACGCCGCCCAGTGAGTAGTGCGGGTGGGGCGGTCCGCCGCATTTTGCGTTTGCGCCTATCTCGGCCGTAGGGGCCGCTTTTGGGTGGGTGAGATGGTTCCCGTGGCGTTGGTTACTCTAACACCGTCTATCGGCCCTACGCTGCACATAAAGGCGGTTCATATCGGGGGCGGGGTATAAACTAGGAGGGTGACTACCTCTCCTCAATCTCCCTCGTTCCCTTCGCATGATTCGGACTCTTTCGAGACCACTCAGTTCCCGCCGGTTGGTGCCGGCGACGCCGCCGCGCCGGGTGCTTCCGCTGCCGGCGCTGCTGGCGGTGCCTATGGTGCTGGCTACGCACCCCAGGACGTAGGCCAGCAGGGCTACGCGCAGTCGGGGTATGGGCCGCAGGGTTATGCGCCGACGTACGCGCCCGCGCCGCAGCAGGGCGGCAACGGCACGAAGATTGCGCTCATCATCGTGAGCCTGCTGTTGGGTTTGCTTATCCTTGGCATCGTGGGCTTCTTTGGCGTTCGCGCGTATAACGCCAGCCGGGCTGCCGATGAAGTCGTCTACGTCACCGAGACGGCCACGGATGCGCCGGGTGGCGAGGCGAACGCGGCCCAGCCGGCGCAAGCCGCGCAGCCTGCACAACCGGCCCAGGCACCGAGCCGTCCCGCGTATCCCTCGCTCCCGGCGGGGCTGAGCCCGGTGAGCGTCGGCGCGGTCAATAACAGTCCGGCGGGCAGCTACGCCAACGTGTACACGGCGGGCCCGACCTCGGATTCGTTTGCCTTGGCTGTCACGCGTGACTTCGTGGCGGCGCGGGGTGGCAAGACTTCCGGCACGACGGTGGTCAATACCTATAGCCCGGTGACGGGGTACACCTATACGATGAGCTGCTATGACAACGGGTCCTACGTGCACTGCACCGGCGGCAATAGTGCGCACGTCTACATCTCTTAATTCGCGCGCTGGCGTGGCTGCCCTGCTCGTCGCTGCGGGCGCGCTGGCGGGATGCGCCGGTGGCGCGGGCGGGCCGACCACGAGCACTATCGTGGTTCGCACGACCACCGTCACCGCGGCGCCGAGCTCGGAGCCCACGTCGCAGGCCCAAGCGAATGACACTATGGCTTCCATCCCAGCCCCGGATAGTGCGGCGGCGCTCACGCAGCTTGCCGCGGACGTCGAGGCGCGCACGGGCGCGCAGGTCTCGCTCGCCGTGGCGCCAGTAAATGGGGCGCCCGCAGTGCAGGCGGGCAGCCTCGCCGGGGTGCAGCCTGCTTGGTCCACCATCAAGGTGCCTCTGTCCATCGCGGCCCTGCGCGCGGACCCCAGTGCTGCGGGCACCATGCGACAGGCCATCACGGCTTCTGACAACGCAGCGGCCGAAGCCCTGTGGGCCATGCTCGGTGCTTCCGATGCCGCCGCCACCGCCGTCGGCTCCATCCTTGCGACGGCCGGAGACACGGCGACGGTTGTCAATCCAGAGGTCACGCGCCCGGGCTTTAGCGCCTTTGGGCAAACCCAGTGGGATACCGCCGCGCAGGCATCCTTTGCGCGGCAATTGTCCACGATCACGGGCGCGGACCAAGTACTCGCCGCGATGGGCTCCATCGTGGCGGGGCAGGATTACGGCTTGGGGCAGATTTCAGGCACGCGGTTCAAGGGCGGCTGGGGCCCGGACGAGAGTGGGCGCTACCTTGTGCGCCAATTCGGTCTCGTGCCGGGCACGCAGGGCGAGATCGGTGTGGCGCTTGCGGTCGTGCCGGCGGATGGCACCTATGAGTCGGGGCAAGCGGCGCTCACAGAGCTGGCGCTGGGGCTGCAGGAGACGCTGGGGTAGGGGCGGCATCGGAAAGCGGGGCGTGTCGCACGGAGCCCTCCTGCGACGGTTTTGGTAGTTGGGCCGCTGGCTGTTAAAGTGTTGGGAGGTTTCGCATCTTGCGTGATGCGAAAAGTCTGATCGATACCTCGGCCGGTTCCGGCTGACGGACGACCTGGACATGCGGCAGGGCCCCGGAAAAGAGCCCCCATTTTTGCATGTTTAGGCGTTTTGTTTGGTCAGGAAAGCCGATAAGTCATACAGAAAGACTAGATACATGCCAACTATTCAGCAGCTGGTCCGCAAGGGCCGCCATGACAAGCGCACGAAGGTTGCTACCGCTGCGCTGAAGGGCTCGCCGCAGCGTCGCGGCGTGTGCACCCGCGTCTACACCACCACCCCGAAGAAGCCGAACTCCGCACTGCGTAAGGTCGCTCGTGTTCGCCTTTCCTCCGGCATCGAGGTTTCGGCCTACATCCCGGGCGAGGGCCACAACCTGCAGGAGCACTCCATGGTGCTCGTGCGTGGCGGCCGTGTGAAGGACCTTCCGGGTGTCCGCTACAAGATCATCCGCGGCGCTCTGGATACCCAGGGTGTCAAGGACCGCAAGCAGGCCCGTTCCCGTTACGGTGCCAAGAAGGGACAGTAAACAATGCGTAAGAATGCTGCTCCGAAGCGTCCTGTAGTCAAGGACCCGGTGTACAACTCCGAGCAGGTCACCATGCTCGTCAACAAGATCCTCCTGGACGGCAAGAAGTCCACCGCCGAGCGTATCGTCTACGGCGCTCTCGAGGCGTGCCGCGAGAAGACCGGCACCGATCCGGTCGGCACCCTGGAGAAGGCCCTGGGCAACATTCGCCCGGACCTCGAGGTTCGCTCCCGCCGCGTCGGTGGCGCCACCTACCAGGTCCCGGTTGAGGTGCGTCCGGCACGCGCCAACACCCTGGCCCTGCGTTGGCTCGTCACCTTCACTCGCCAGCGTCGTGAGAACACGATGATCGAGCGTCTCGCCAACGAGATTCTGGATGCCTCCAACGGCCTTGGCGCTTCCGTGAAGCGTCGCGAGGATACCCACAAGATGGCTGAGGCCAACCGCGCCTTCGCCCACTACCGCTGGTAATCTCGCGGTACCCATGCCTATGGTCCGAGCAACGACATTTCGCCCGTGCTGCGTCGGCTTTGCCGATCGCATGCCGCAGGCGTCCCTATACTGGAGTTCGTTGCTCGGGCCATTGTGCTAACAGTGGGTTCACTCTCGGTGAGTGGCTGTGATTTGCCACCCACACTCACTGTTTGACGGGCGGCTGCTTACCGGCGCTACTAAACTTTTAGCGGTCTACGGGCTGCTAAAACGGCGCTTTAGTGGCAAAATTTTACAACGAGACACATCCACTTAAGCGACGTGGCTGGAAACCTTGGCACTGGGCCGGGCGGACTGGGCGCGTCCACGACTAACGAAGTTGGGGTAACACCGTGGCACAAGAAGTGCTTAAGGACCTGCACAAGGTCCGCAACATCGGCATCATGGCTCACATCGATGCTGGTAAGACCACCACCACCGAGCGCATCCTGTTCTACACGGGTATCAACCGCAAGGTTGGCGAGACGCACGATGGTGCTTCCACCACTGACTGGATGGAGCAGGAGAAGGAGCGCGGCATTACCATTACGTCCGCTGCTGTCACCTGTTTCTGGAACGGCAACCAGATCAACATCATCGACACCCCGGGTCACGTCGACTTCACCGTCGAGGTCGAGCGCTCCCTGCGTGTCCTCGATGGCGCTGTCGCCGTCTTTGACGGCAAGGAAGGCGTCGAGCCGCAGTCTGAGCAGGTCTGGCGTCAGGCTGCAAAGTACGACGTTCCGCGTATCTGCTTCGTCAACAAGATGGATAAGCTGGGCGCTGACTTCTACTTCACCGTTCAGACCATCATCGACCGCCTCGGCGCTAAGCCGCTCGTTCTCCAGCTGCCGATCGGCGCTGAGGACAACTTTGACGGCGTCGTTGACCTGCTCGAGATGAAGGCCATCACTTGGCGCGGCAAGGTCGAGACCGGTGCTGAGCCGGTTATCGAGGAGATCCCGGCCGACCTGCAGGACAAGGCAGCCGAGTACCGCGAGAAGCTCATCGAGACCGTTGCTGAGTCCGACGAGGCCCTCATGGAGAAGTACTTCGGTGGCGAAGAGCTCACCCTCGAGGAGATCAAGGGCGCCATCCGCAAGATGACCGTCAACTCCGAGGTCTACCCGGTTCTGTGTGGTACCGCGTACCGCAACAAGGGTGTCCAGCCGCTGCTCGACGCTGTCGTGGACTACCTCCCGACCCCGCTCGACATCGGCGAGATCGTTGGCCATGACGTCAACGACGAGGAGAAGGAAATCACCCGTAAGCCGGACGTTCACGATCCGTTCTCGGCTCTGTCCTTCAAGATTGCTGCTCACCCGTTCTACGGCCAGCTCAACTTCGTCCGCGTCTACTCCGGCCAGATCCTGCCGGGCGCCGAGGTGCTCAACTCGACCAAGGGTAAGAAGGAGCGCATCGGCAAGCTGTTCCAGATGCACGCCAACAAGGAGAACCCGGTCGAGCAGGCTGACGCCGGCAACATCTACGCCATGATTGGTCTCAAGGAGACCACCACTGGTGACACGCTGTGCGACAAGGACAACCCGATCATCCTCGAGTCCATGTCCTTCCCGGACCCGGTTATCAAGGTCTCCATCGAGCCGAAGACCAAGGCTGACCAGGAGAAGCTCGGCATTGCTATTCAGAAGCTCGCCGCCGAGGACCCGACCTTCACCGTCGAGCTTGACGAGGAAACCGGCCAGACTGTCATCGGCGGCATGGGCGAGCTCCACCTCGATGTCCTCGTTGACCGCATGAAGCGCGAGTTCAAGGTCGAGGCCAACATCGGTAATCCGCAGGTTGCTTACCGCGAGACCATCCGCAAGGCCGTCACCTCCCTCGAGTTCACCCACAAGAAGCAGACCGGTGGTTCCGGTCAGTTCGCAAAGGTCATCGTCTCCATCGAGCCGTACAATCCGGATCCGGAGACCCTGGAAGAGGGCGAGGCCGCAACCTACAAGTTCGTCAACGCCGTCACCGGTGGCCGCGTTCCGAAGGAGTACATCCCGTCCGTCGACGCTGGTATCCAGGATGCTATGCAGTACGGCTACCTCGCAGGCTTCCCGCTGGTCAACATCCAGGCCACCCTGGAAGACGGCGCTTACCACGACGTCGACTCCTCGGAGATGGCGTTCAAGATCGCCGGCTCCCAGGTTCTCAAGGAGGCCGTTGCCAAGGCAAAGCCGGTCCTGCTCGAGCCGCTCATGGCTGTCGAGGTTGTGACCCCGGAGGAGTACATGGGTACCGTCAACGGTGACATCAGCTCCCGTCGTGGTCAGGTCTTCGGTATGGAGGACCGTTCCGGCGCCAAGGTCGTCAAGGCCAAGGTCCCGCTGTCCGAGATGTTCGGCTACATCGGCGACCTGCGTTCGTCGACCGCCGGCCGTGCAAACTTCACGATGGTGTTCGATTCCTACGCTGAGGTTCCGTCCTCCGTGGCAACCGCCATCATCGAAGAGCGCACCGGCGCCAAGAACTAAGAGCGCACCCCGCCACCTAACCCCGGTCGCACCCTTGCGGCCCGGAGTCGTGCCAGTCGAATTCGGGTCCGTGCGCCAGGCGGTGGCCACTGGTGGGGTAGCGGTTCGCTGAATATATCGCCTCCTCACAGGCGGTATGTTGAGCCGGCCGTTACCCTCCCAGGATCCAGCAAAAGATTCTTGTCGAGGGTCAACGTCCGCATTACATGCGCGGGGTTACCTCCTATTTTGGCAGTTTGAAAAAACTGCGGCATAAATCTAGGATCGTGTAACTGGCACGTAAAGAAAGCGTCATTTGCGCTTACGGCCTTCTCCCCGGAGAAGTACGAAGTGCCAATGGCAATACAAACCACGTGGCTGCGAAGTTCGCAGCCGCCATAGAGTCCAGGAGGACATACAGTGGCAAAGGAGAAGTTCGAGCGTACGAAGCCGCATGTTAACATCGGCACCATCGGACACGTCGACCACGGCAAGACCACCACCACCGCAGCGATCACCAAGGTTCTGGCTGACCAGTACCCGGAGGAGAACACCGCTTTCGCCTTCGACATGATCGACAAGGCTCCGGAGGAGAAGGAGCGCGGTATTACCATCAACATCTCCCACGTTGAGTACTCCACCCCGAAGCGTCACTACGCACACGTTGACGCCCCGGGCCACGCCGACTACATCAAGAACATGATTACCGGTGCTGCTCAGATGGACGGCGCTATCCTGGTTGTTGCTGCAACCGATGGCCCGATGCCGCAGACCCGCGAGCACGTGCTGCTCGCTCGCCAGGTGGGCGTTCCGTACATCCTCGTTGCTCTGAACAAGTGCGACATGGTTGACGATGAGGAAATCATCGAGCTCGTCGAGATGGAAATCCGCGAGCTGCTCGCTGAGCAGGACTACGACGAGGAAGCTCCGATCGTTCACATCTCCGCTCTCAAGGCTCTCGAGGGCGACGAGAAGTGGGTTCAGTCCATCGTTGACCTGATGCAGGCTTGCGATGACTCCATCCCGGATCCGGAGCGCGAGCTGGATAAGCCGTTCCTGATGCCGATCGAGGACATCTTCACCATTACCGGCCGCGGCACCGTCGTTACCGGCCGTGTCGAGCGTGGCTCCCTCAACGTTAACGAGGACGTTGAGATCATCGGTATCACCGAGAAGTCCATCAACACCACCGTTACCGGTATCGAGATGTTCCGCAAGATGATGGACTACACCGAGGCTGGCGACAACTGTGGTCTGCTTCTGCGTGGTACCAAGCGCGAAGAGGTCGAGCGCGGCCAGGTCGTTATCAAGCCGGGCGCTTACACCCCGCACACCAAGTTCGAGGGTTCCGTCTACGTCCTGAAGAAGGAAGAGGGCGGCCGCCACACCCCGTTCATGGACAACTACCGTCCGCAGTTCTACTTCCGCACCACCGACGTCACCGGCGTCATCAAGCTGCCGGAAGGCACCGAGATGGTTATGCCGGGCGACAACGTTGAGATCTCCGTTGAGCTGATCCAGCCGGTCGCTATGGACGAGGGCCTGCGCTTCGCTATCCGCGAGGGCTCCCGCACCGTCGGCGCTGGCCGCGTTACCAAGATCCTGGGCTAATCCCCAGTTTCTAACGCAGCTGCGTAGAGCTTGCCGATGCCGCCTCACCTTATGGTGAGGCGGCATTTGGCATTTGAGCAGACGCCTTAAGCGCAGTGAGGCCCGCCAGCGATATGCTGGCGGGCCTCACTGCACGCGTGGGGGAGTGTCTACTTCTCCCAGCCGATGTCTTCCTTCGGGATGACGGCGAAGCCAGCGGGACCGAAGTTAGCGAGTCCCTTCTTCACGCCGGTCATTGCAGGACCATTGGCCCATGGCATGAGGCCGTAGGTCTTAAACGCCTCAACCTCGAGCTCATTGGCCTTAGCAATTTGATCGTCGCCGTTGTCGATCTTCTGGAGCTCGCGGATCTTTTCGTCCAGTTCCTTGGTGCCGGTGCCGGACTTGTTGAGGTCCGAGTCGGAGAGCCAGGTCTGGCCGAAGTACGCGACGCCGTACGGGTCGGACGAGGCGATGGCGGACAGGAAGATGTCAAAGTCACGTTCCTCGGCGATCTTAGAGAAGTCAGAGGACGGGCGCTCTTGCACTGTGACCTCGACACCTACGTCCTTGAGCATCTTCTGGATCGCCGCGGCGGTGGACTTAGAGACCTCGTCGTCTCCGACAAGGACGTAACGCAAAGTGAGCTTCTCACCGTCCTTGGCGTAGTAGCCGTCGTCACCCATCGCGTAACCTGCTTCTTCCAGCAGCTTCTTCGAGGACTCGGGGTCGTAGGTGACGGCCTCGGAGAGGTTGTCCTTGTAGCCGTCCTGCGTCGGGTACAGCGTGAGCGAGCCCGGTAGGTCCTCAGTGTAGCCCAGGCCGTTGTAGCGGATGGCGGCGAGCTGGGAGCGGTCAATCGCGTTGAAGATGGCGTGGCGGACGTTGACGTCTCCGAGATGCGGCGCCTGCGAGTTGAGCGTAAACAGGATGTTGGCAATGCGCATGGATGCGCGGATGTCGATGGCATCGCCCATCTCTGCGGCCACGGTCAGGTTGTTCTTCGATGCGACACCGGCGGCATCGATTTCGCCTGCCTTAAACGCATTGATAGTGGCCTGTGACTCGAGCTGACGGTAAGTGACCTTAGAAAGCTTGGGGGCGTCGCCCCACCACTTCTCGTTTGGCACGAACGTGACGTTGCCCGCGTTGAAGTCGATGGAATCCACCTTGAACGGACCAGCGCCGTACTCTGGGTGGAGTTCGTTCAAGTAGGTTTCGTTGTAGAGCTGTGCAGTGTTGACCTTCGGGTGCAGGACCTGGTTGAACAGGCCCATCCACCACGGGTAAGCATTTTGGAAGGTGACCTTGACCTGCTTGTCAGAGTCGCCACGCTCGACGGATTCGATAAGTTCGTAGCCGTCGGTCGAGTTCGGCGAGATCTCCTTATCCTCGCCGTTGTTCATTTTCCACGTGTTTTCGAACGCCTTCCAATCGATGGGCGTGCCGTCGTTGAAGGTGGCCTTGTCCACGATGTCGTACGTGACGACGGTCTTTCCGTCCTTGGTCTCGGCGCTGGCATTCGTAATGTAGTCCGGGTTAGGGGTGTATTCGCCCTTGCCGTCGTAGAGGGCTAGCTGTGGGTTGTACCAACCCCAGATGGTGGACGTATCGGTTGTCATGTTGGCATGGAACGCATTCATCTGCTCGGTGAGCTCGCCGATGGGTAGGGTGAGCTCACCGCCGTCTTTGAGCTCGTCGCGTTCCTTCGGGTTGTAGTCGCCCGCAGGATCGACCTCAATGTTGAGGCCGCCGACAGCCTCACCGCCATCCTGTCCTTCTGCCGACTCGGACTGGCCGCTGCTACAGGCGGCAAGAGTGAGGGCGAGAGTAGTGAGGGATGCGACGCCGGCGAGGCGGATACGATGGACCTTCTTCATGTTGTTCAAGACTCCTTGTGAGGTGCGTGCGCCCACAAGGATTCGTCACGAGGAGAGATGCTTGGGGCGCACCGACGGCCGTGAGGGGCGCCGAGCAAGCGCCTCCGTGACCGGCGTAGAGATGGTGAGATCAGGTATGAAGTTGTACGACCACACAGTTCTAAACGAGATGTGACTCACAATAGTGGTGGTTATGTTAACTATAGCGATTCCTGGCGGGATTCGGCGCGCGTTTCAGGGAATCATGCGCAACCCATTTAAATAGGGTGACAGAATCATACGGTCGGCGCGCTGCAAGGTCTAGAATTTTGTTCATCTCCCCTAGCAGAGTTACTTCGAAAAGCCTCGCCAAAAGTGGGGGTGCGCCACAATAGTGGCCCGCCGTTGCGGTAGTCAAGACCGGCGCGTACGTGCCTGTGGAGAACTTTTTCGGTTGCACACTATAG